>NZ_JAMPOL010000005.1:0-204590 GCF_028480325.1 Providencia sp. PROV182
ATCTCAAGCCATTATCAAGCAAGCAATCCAAGTAATATTTACCTAAGTAAGTACTTAGTTGTCTAATCGCTCACAACAATAAAAGCACCGCATTCCTTTGCTGTGCTTCATTTATATTTATCTTATTTTACAGTGTGTCAGGGAGTAGGGCGTTATCCTGCAAAATGCCAATAAGCAGTTCTTGCATTTTTTCTGCCATAAGCTGCATATCATTGAAGCCTTGAAGGCTAGCGAGCTCGGTAGCTACTTCATTAAAGCAGCGCATCAAACACTGAAGAGACAATGAAGCGCTGTGAGCCGTTCCACAATTAAAAATGACCTCCAATGCCTCGATATAGGGTTTAGGCATCCATTCGTGATATTGACGGCCTTTATACCAAACATGCTTACCTTGCAGAGAAACTAGGTTTTCAACTAGTGCGAGAAAATACTGCTTCATATCTGCACTTCGCGACCATGCCACCCATAACTCATTTCGTGTGAGTGCGATGGCGACTTGATGAGCCTCATGCCAAAAATCGGTGATTATCTCGGCAAATTCAGAGGCACTAACAGGCTTTGGCTGTAAAGATGTTGAATTGGCAATTTCAGGCAGGCCATTAGCGATCCCTGTTTTATCCAATAAAACAGTAAAGCCCCGTGAAAATGTCGCATCTAAACCTTCACACTTCATTTTTTCGAGACGCTCAGGTTCTGCAAAAGTGAAATCAACTTTGCGGCCTTCTTCATAGATCACCAAGCAAGTAGGCCAGTCTGGCGCATCATTTTCTTCGTTAAGTAAATGAAGAGCAGCCAAGGGGGTACCAAAGTTATTAATCCAATGTGTTTGTTGGAATAGCTCTGTCACCCCGTGGCCAATCAATTCGATATCAATATCAGAATAACTATCGATATGTTGTTCTCGCCCTCGAGAGCCGGTTAATACCACGGCTTCAATTCTTGGATCGAGCAATGAAACTGAAATAATTTTATTTATTAATAATGCAGGTGATTCCATAACTGACCTAATGAATTAAGTAAGGATGGCTACGATACCGATAAAGAGGTAGAAAAGCGAAGGTTCAAACCTAAAAAGCGTAAAAAAGCTAAAGCAAAGCCATAAAAGGTTCTCTAATGAGTGAAAAGAAAGGAGACTTATTAAGCCAAGTGGGGTATCTTGTTTAGTATATAAAACAAAATGTGTGTAAACTTGCGGTTTTAAACTTGAATAAGGTAATAAAATCGCTTTTTGCTAAACAGAGGCAACCAATGAGCGTGTTTATCGATTTTGACCAGTCAGTTTATCCGTTCCCAGCAAAACCAGCACGATTAAGCTCGGATGAAAAAGAATTTTATCGGCAGAAGATTAAGTCGCTATTGGTGGAGAAAAATGCGGTAATCGTTGCACACTACTATACTGATCCTGAAATTCAAGCACTTGCAGAAGAAACTGGGGGCTGTGTTGCAGATTCACTTGAAATGGCGCGTTTTGGGGCTAAACATTCGGCATCTACCTTAGTTGTTGCTGGAGTGAAATTTATGGGCGAAACAGCAAAAATTCTCAGCCCAGAAAAACAAGTCTTAATGCCAACATTAGAAGCCCAATGTTCCCTTGATATAGGTTGCCCTGAAGAAGAATTTATCCGTTTTTGTGATGAGCATCCAGATAGGACTGTGGTGGTGTATGCTAATACTTCAGCAGCAGTAAAGGCTCGGGCTGATTGGGTAGTCACATCCAGTATTGCTGTTGAATTAATAGAGCACCTTGATAGCTTAGGTGAAAAAATAATTTGGGCTCCAGACCGCCATCTTGGGCGTTATGTCCAACAACAAACCGGGGCTGATATTCTGTGTTGGCAAGGGGCTTGCATCGTTCATGATGAATTTAAAACACAATCATTAGAAAAAATGAAAGCCCTATACCCTGAAGCTGCGGTATTGGTTCACCCTGAGTCGCCACAAGCGATAGTCGACCTTGCAGATGCGGTCGGTTCTACAAGTCAGTTAATTAAAGCAGCACAAAATTTACCTAACCCATCGATGATAGTGGCGACGGATAAAGGTATTTTTTACAAAATGCAGCAAGCTTGCCCGGAGAAGACGCTTTATATCGCTCCAACAGCGGGTGAGGGCGCAACATGTCGAACTTGTGCACATTGCCCTTGGATGGCAATGAATGGCTTAAAAGCGATTGCTGACGCTTTGGAAGGGAATTCGCAAGACCATCAAATTCATGTCAGTGAGATATTACGAGAAAAAGCATTACGACCATTAAATAAAATGCTAGATTTTGCAGAGAGTCTAAAATAATAAAATACAATTTCAATGAAATACTGAGCAATACAACATTAACGAACACTTATAAAGGATTTTGGGATGGATTTCTTTAGTACAGCCAATACGTTAGTGCAGATCCCGCTTTGGGGATCGGTTTATGATTTATCTTACATTGAAGCCGTGGGGACCATTGCTGGTTTACTTTGTATTCTACTTGCGAGTCTAGAAAAAACGATTAATTATCTATTTGGGTTAATTAACGTTTCTCTGTTTGCAGTTATTTTCTTTCAAATTCAGCTATATGCAAATCTATTATTACAGATATTTTTCTTTGCCGCCAATATCTATGGCTGGTACGCATGGAGCAGAGTTACTAGTTCGCAGCAAGCAGAGCTAAAAATTCGTTGGTTGAGCTTACCAAAAGCAGCTATAACACTGGTTATTGCAATTATCGCGATTATTTATCTGACATTTAATATTGATGCGGTATTTGGCGTGCTGGCGAAATGGGCCGTCGAGTTATTAAATCTATTTGGCGCTAACCTCGCAATGCCTGCAATTGAACCTGATGCCTTCCCATTCTGGGATTCGACGATGACCATTCTTTCCGTTGTCGCGATGATTTTAATGACACGTAAATATGTGGAAAACTGGTTGTTGTGGGTCATTATTAACGTCATCAGTATTGTAATTTTCTTTATTCAAGGTGTTTATGCCATGTCCTTAGAATACTTAATTTTATTAGGTATCGCCCTAAATGGCTCTAGACTTTGGATAAAATCAGCAAAAGAAAACGGCTCTTTGCCTGTTTCTCGTACTTAGACAGAAAAAATCATCTAAAACAGCTAAAGTGGCATTATCGCCATTTAGCTGTTTTAGTTATTATTTGCTCTGAAAAATGCCAGTTCTGCCTACTTATCATGCTAAATTTCAACATTTCACCTCATTTTATAATTGACTACTAATAAAGTCCTAGTTTTATCGTGCGCTTGCCTGTTTACAGATGTCTGTTGAACGGTTAGATTAAAATTTCGATGCTAATTATCTTTTATCCTTTCGAGTACAGTGAAGGAATTCAGCTGTCTACTCTGCGCTTTGTTCGGGCGAAACCAACTTGGATAAATTTGGCATGTAAATCAACTACAGTAAAAATAATAAACATTGGATATACAGGTATGAATTATCAGAACGATGACGTCAGAATAAAACAAATAAAAGAATTATTACCACCAATTGCTCTACTTGAAAAATTTCCAGCAACCGACAAAGCTGCGTTTACCGTTCATGAAGCACGCCTGGCAATCCACAATATTTTAGCCGGTAAAGATGACCGTTTAGTGGTAGTTATTGGCCCTTGCTCGATTCATGATACTAAAGCGGCTTTAGAATACGCAGAGCGCTTGGGTAAATTACGTGAGGAATTAAAAGGTTCTCTGGAAATTGTGATGCGCGTGTATTTTGAAAAGCCACGCACAACGGTAGGTTGGAAAGGGCTAATTAATGACCCTAAAATGGATTGTAGCTTTGATATTAACGAAGGTTTACGTATTGCTCGTGAATTATTGCTGACAATCAATAACCAAGGCTTACCAACTGCGGGTGAGTTCTTAGATGTCATCAGCCCACAATATGTGGCAGATTTGATGAGTTGGGGAGCTATTGGTGCTCGAACCACGGAATCACAAATTCACCGTGAGCTAGCGTCTGGTTTATCTTGCCCTGTTGGTTTTAAAAATGGTACAGATGGCACAATTAAAATTGCCATTGATGCAATTAACTCAGCGCGTTCAGCCCACTGTTTCTTGTCAGTGACCAAGTGGGGCCATTCTGCGATAGTGAACACCAGCGGAAACCCAGATTGCCATATTATTTTACGTGGTGGTAAAGAACCAAATTACAGTGCTAAGCATGTGCAAGAAGTCCGTGAAGGGCTAGAGAAAGCGGGGCTTGTGCCTAGTATCATGATTGATTTTAGCCATGCAAATAGCTGCAAAAAATTCGAAAAACAAATGGAAGTGGCGACGGACGTTAGCGAGCAAATCCGCCAAGGTGACCGTTCGATTACAGGGATTATGATTGAAAGTAATCTTGTTGAAGGTAACCAGAATCTCGAATCTGATGAGCCATTAGTTTACGGTAAAAGTGTGACGGATGCGTGTATTGGTTGGAGTGATACTGAAAAAGTATTGCGTCAGTTATCAGATGCGGTGATCGCTCGTCGAAATAAATAATTTAAGAATAATAAGTACATCAAGCCAGATATTTTAATATCTGGCTTTTTTTATATATATACAGCACGATGGAATTTTATATTTTTTATTATACAAAAAATAAATTAGTTTTTTATTCTAAGCTGCATTATTATTTTTTTTGTCATTTTCATTAATGGCATTCTTTAAAGTTAGTTAAGTTTTCATATAAAGGAGTATATAAAATGGCATTAACTGATAGATCAAGAATTAATTATGAAATCAATCTTAGAATACTATCTAGTGAACTAGAAAAAGATGCTGAAATAATGCAGGAAAGTATTTTGAATGCTAGGGAAGAGTTAGAGAAAAACAAGGAAAAACTTAGTAATGATTTAGATATTAGTATTGTTGCGGGTAGGGGAAGCGAGAAAGATAGAGCAGATTCATTTAAATATGTTGATTCGTTAAATGATTATCTTAACATAAGAGCAAGTGAATATAAGGATAATATTAAGTTATCTGAGTTAATGAATGAATACATTGAAAACCCAGATAAAAGAACGACTATCTTAGAACAAATCCGTCCTCTCGCTAAAAAAGCAAGTCAATTACGTAATGAACCTATTTTGTCTCGAAATGATTATCCTTCAATGGATTCGGCAATTTGGTATGATTTGAAGTCGAATATTTACAGACCTAGAATAGATAATGATTTTAAATATCAAGTTGGGAATGTATTTAATTTAATGAATGCAGAAATAGATAACGATAATGGATATATTTCCAATAATGTCTATAATTATATGGAGGATGTTAAATATATTCGGGAAGGAATCCCCCGCATTGAGAAATCAATTTTAGAATATGAGGCAGACTATGTATCGGACAAAGAATCATTTCCTAGCACTGAATATTACAATGAATTTATATCAAGTTTAAAAGATAAAGTTAAAGAAGATAAAAGAATAGTTTCTATTATTAATGAAACTATTAAAGAATATGCAATTAAAAATCCTAATAGTACAATTCATTTAAGTGGGAATAGTGGTTTTTCTCCAGTAGATATTTTGGGAGAATGGACTGTTTCGTTCATAGATAATCACTTTATTAGTATAGGTTCTCCTAATGAAGTGAATATTATTAACTTGACTCCACCTGTAATGCCTATGATACCTAACGCAAATTAATCGTAACGACTGCCGGCTTGTCAAGCGGCAGTCATTATGTCGCCCACTTACTGTTTTTTTTGAATTTGGTTAATGAAGGTATTCAATTTTGACTGTTCTTCAGGTGTTGCATTCGCCGGAGTTGCCGTTAATTGCAATCGTTCAGTATCGGTCTGGACATCAAAATGTACTTTGCCTTTCTCGCCTTTTGTATATTCCACCTCTTTTAATGGAATACGATAACAGTAAGCGAAAATGTTTGGGCGAATATAGAAATATGAGTCTTTAATCGCTAAATAGACACCATCACCCGCTTTTTTGCCAAAGTAACCAAGGAAAATGGTGAAAACAAACAGGAACATCCCTAAGCTTTGGCTTAATATAATAAAGGTGATACTGATTAAGCCAAGTGCAACAACTAAAATACGGTTATTGCGTTTGTTGAACTCAACGCGTTGGTCAAATTGAACATTTAAAGAGGTATCAAATTGGGTTAACTGATGGTAACGCCAGCGGATCGCAGAGAAAATCATTCCCATGGTAAATACAATGGTGATTGGCATTAATGCTAGGCTACTGAGTACGGCAAGGACAATGGATAACCGAGGTTTATAAGTCATCACCATCATACTAATAATTTGTACTGGGAAGCTGATACAAGCAATGATCATTAAGGTTTTCATCAGCTCGGCATTAGCAGCACCATTTGAACCATCAACGACTAATTCGCCACCTTGGATCATATACAGCAGGGAACCCAAGATACTGGCGCTAAGTACAAGGCCAACCCAAACATACATATTAAATTTGTTCATTTTATTGTTTTATCAACCTTTCAATGTGTTTTCCCTATAATAATCGGTTATTGGGATTTCTTACACAGTGAGTTAAGTTTTTTTGAGGAATAGAAGTAAATGGATAAGAAAAAAGGGCTAAGCATATGGCTTAGCCCTTCAATATTTAGAGATAAAGTTAATAATTACTTCGCTTTACCTTGGTTTGCTACTGCGGCTTGTTTTGCAGCAATTTCATCTTGGTTACCTAAATAGTAACGTTTGATTGGTTTCATGTTTTCATCGAACTCATAAACCATTGGTACCGCAGTTGGGATGTTTAATTCCAAAATTTCATCTTCACTTAAGTTGTCTAAGTGTTTCACTAAAGCACGCAGAGAGTTACCATGAGCGGCAATAATGACTTTCTCGCCACTAGTAACGCGAGGCTTGATGACTTCTTCCCAGTAAGGAACGACACGCTCAATAGTGGTTGCTAAGCTTTCAGTAACGGGTAATTCTTTATCTGACAGTTTCGCGTAGCGAGGATCGTGCCCTGGGTAACGCTCATCATCTTTTTCTAGGTCTGGAGGTGTGATAGCAAAACCACGGCGCCATAATTTAACTTGTTCGTCACCGTATTTTGCCGCGGTTTCTGATTTGTCTAAACCTTGCAGAGCACCGTAGTGGCGTTCATTTAATTTCCAGCTTTTTTCAACGGGTAGCCATGATTGTTCAACTTGATCAAGGATATTCCATAAAGTATGAATAGCGCGTTTCAGAACGGAAGTGTAAGCAAAATCAAACACAAAACCTTCGTCTTTTAGCAGTTGGCCTGCAATTTTTGCTTCTTCGCGGCCTTTATCGGACAGTTCTACATCAGTCCAACCTGTGAAGCGGTTTTCTTTGTTCCACTCACTTTCACCGTGTCTTACTAAAACCAGTTTAGTTACAGCCATAGCTAAAACTCCTATCAGTACACTCAAATTAAAAATGAATTATTGCTGACCTACATTATAGGGATAGTCAACTCGAACGCTAGTAGCAACTTGCATTTTCTCCCTATCAATGCGAAAAACAAATTTTACACGAGAGTGATGACTTGTTTTCTAGGTTCATAGATCCTGTGGATACTCTAAATTTAACTCGAATTGAATCGATACAGCAAGTGGTAAAATGATTGTTTGTGCATTCCCATGATAGATATCAATCTAAGCACTCAATTACCTCTAACAAGAAGAACCGGTAATGGCTATTTTTTACGAGTTATTGGAGATTATTGCTTCTATCTATAATTTTACAGCATTAGATTCTCTTTTCGTATGATTTTTGTTCAAGGATGCATTCACTCTAAATTTTTTAATGATATAGCTAAGAAAAATGAGCATGAAAGTGAATAATGGATTGATAAGGTTGAATTTTTTAATGTTTATTTATGCGTTATTTTATAATCTTATATTGAGTAATATCATTTAGGTGCTTTAGGGGTATCAATCGAATTATTATATCCCTCTATCCTAAATTAATTGTTTTTTGATTTTTTTGTTTCATTGTATCTCTTTAAATTTAGCCAATAAGAAAAATGACATTCTATATAAAAACATATAAAAATAGCTTCTATTGGATTAATATAAAAAGCTCAGATTAATAATTAATAGTATTGCGAAATTCTTAGATTATTATACTTTTAGGTTTTCAGTGAGGTTATTATTTATCTAAAAAATTTATTTTAGATAAATCTTTGATAATCAGGTTTTTATTGAAGAATGAAAATAGCCATTAATATTTTTAGCATTTTAATTTTTATTTAATTTAATAAATGAGGGTGGAATCACAGTAATTTTCTATTTTATACGTTTAGAATGGTACTAGTTTCTAAAGGGGGACACTATGTCTTTACATTTTGCTTTATTTTTTAAAGGCTGCATTTTATTTTTACTATCACTTGATAGCAAAATGAAAGCTTTATTAAGCAAAATTTGCTGGTTTGTACCAATTGCTTCCCTTGAAAAAGATGAATCTGAGAATTCTAATCAATCTGAAAATGATTTCTCAGTTAATTGGTCGCAGTTATGGCAGAGTGCACAGAAGCTTTATATTTCTGTATTTGATAGCGATTTAACTAAATTAGAAAGAAATGCTTATGTTAATCCTTTAATATCATTAAATATTCGTAAACGTCACGAATTGATCTTTTTATTCCTTGTGTCCAGTTTGCGCCACATAATGATTTGTCGTCATTCTAGTGGTGCACCTGGAAATATTATTTCTTTACCTTTAGCTGCCTTTAAAAAGCACAATGCGCATTTATGCCATTGTGCTTTTTTTATTGTCTGAATTAAATTTTAAGGAGTTGTTATGTTTATTGTTTGTGTTGCGGCTTGTCCTACTGGTGTTGCTCATACATATATGGCTGCTGAATCGTTGGATATCATAGGAAAAAAAAGAGGCCATGAAATTAAAGTTGAAACTCAAGGGAGTATGGGAATTGAAAATGAGATTACCAGTGACGATTTAGCAAGAGCAGATGCGGTCATTTTGGCTGCTGATGTCGCTGTTATTAATAAGGAGCGATTTAATGGGATGATTAAGCTTGAATGCAGTGTTGCAGACCCAATCAAGTATGGCGATGCAATTATTGATGCAATTGAGGAGGAAATGAAAAATGGGGCAGTCTAATGGAACATCGAAACTAGGCATTGGTACGGAAATAAAAAATGCCATTATGACGGGTGTGTCATGGATGCTGCCATTTGTTATCGCAGGTGCAGTGATTATGGGGATATCTCGTATTGGTGCATCTTTATATGGTATTGATAATATTTGGGATTCTAGCCATCTGGAAGCTACAAATTTCGTCGTCCAAGTGCTTCATAAATTTGATGGTTTTGGAGGATTAGCACTCTCTCTTATGTTACCTATCGTCGCGGGGTATATCAGCTTTGCTATCGCGAATAAGCCTGGTTTAGCGCCTGGAATGGTCGGTGGTTTGTTGGCAAGTAATTTAGGCACCGGGTTTTTAGGGGCCTTAGCAGCAGGGTTTATTGCTGGTTATATTGTACGTTTATTAGCTAAATATACGAAATTACCAAAATCACTTGCATCAGCAGGACCGATTTTTATTTTGCCAGTAGGTGGTACATTACTCACCTGTATTATTATGGCATTTGTGATTGGTGCACCTTTAGCGGCACTTAATCATGGTATGGAGCAATGGCTTTTATCAATGTCGGGATCTAATAAAGTAATTCTTGCTGCCGTTATTGGCGCAATGGTTGGATTTGACCTTGGTGGCCCGGTTAATAAAGCCGCAGTAACCACTGCAATGGCATTATTAGCATCGGAAATTTACGAGCCAAATACAGCAGCTCAAGTTGCTATTATTATTCCCCCAATTGGGATCGGTTTAGCAACGCTAATTTGGTCAAAACGTTTTCCTGAATCATTAAGAGAAGCAGGAAAAGCTTCTACGCTAATGGGATTAATTGGCGTTTCTGAGGGCGCGATCCCATTTGCTCTTGCTAATCCAAAGATTATTATCATTAACATTATTGGTGCAGCAACAGGTGCAGCTATGGCGGTCGGTCTAGGTGCGATAAATCATGCTCCTATTTCGGGATTTTATGGGTGGTTAGCCGTAGATAAATGGCCGATATATATATTATCGGTTGCTGTGGGATCTGCAATTATTACTATTGGCTCTTTATTAATATTTCGTGGTAATGAAACGATAGAAACTAAAAAAACAGAAACAGCTATTCCTAAATTTAAAGTCGGTCGTTAATTAGAGAGTTATTTTAATAATGTCGTACAGTGTTAATTAGCGTGAATAACGTGACGGGGCTGTTCTGCTAAAAATATTTTAAGGTCATAAAATGAAAACGGTACATTTAATTCAACATACGCACTGGGATCGTGAATGGTATTTCACTGAGAATGATTCAAAAATTGTTCTTTATTATTTCATGAATGATTTAATTAAACATTTAGAAGAAGATCCTTCTCTTGGCCCCTTTGTTTTAGATGGGCAAACCGTGGTGCTGGAAGATTATTTACAGGTTGCACCAGAAAGGCGTGATTGCTTACAGAAATTAATTAAACAAGGCCGAATTCTTATTGGCCCTTGGTACACACAAACTGATTTTTTAGTCGTTGGAGCGGAATCTATCACGCGAAACTTACTGTTGGGAAAAGTAGATTGTGAGCAATGGGGCGGTTATATGCCAATAGGCTATGTGCCTGATTCATTTGGACAAAGTGCACAGCTACCTATGTTTTTGCAAGAGTTTGGTATCAAACATGCGGTCGTATGGCGTGGATGGTGTGAACATGATGTCGCAAGTAGTGAATTTATTTGGAAATCGCAGTCAGGTCATAGTGTGGCTACTGCTGTATTACCTTGGGGCTACGGCTGCGCGAAATGGTTACCTGATAATCCAGAAAAAGCCTCTGCCGTTTTACCTGCTATCTTGGAAAAACAAGCCCGTTTTGCTCACTCAGACCAAATATTACTACCTAATGGTAATGACCAATCCCCTTTTGAATATGCCGTACCTGCGATGCTTGAGCAATTAAATAAAGCTCAAAAGGAATATTATTTTGTCAAAAGTAGTTTCAGTGCATTTTTTGATGCTTTACAAGCAAATAGCACTGAACTACCTGAATTTAATGGTGAATTGCTGAGCCCGAAATATATGCGTGTACATCGTGGTATTTTTTCTACTCGAATGGACATTAAATTATTAAATGCAAAATTAGAACAATTTGTTAGTCAACAACTTGAGCCTCTTCTATCCATTAACTGGCGGCTTGGTTTACCTTATCCACAAACTGCGATTGACAATATTTGGCGTAAAGCTATGCAGTCACACGCTCATGATAGTATCGGCGGATGTAATTCTGATCGTGTTAATAGCATGGTGAAAGCACGCTTACAAGATGGTTTAGAAAGTGCAAATCAATTGTTTGACCTTAATATGAAGATGCTTGCTCGTGGGATTGAAGCAAAACAAGATGGTAAAAAAATTATCATTTTCAATTCGTTGCCACATAAAAGAGATGCTCAAGTTCGTATTACTCTTTATACACCTGAAAATGATTTTTGTATTAAAGACGATGCAGGAAAACCTTGCCGCTGGCAACTTATTCATGAAGAAAAACAAGATATGTCTTTGATTGTACAAGAATTGGCGAATAGCACGACAACGACATGGTACCGGAAATGCGAAGTCTTGCTTGAAGTGAAAGAGTTACCTTCATGTGGTTATCAGACTTTTTATTTGGTTGAAGGGGAAAATTCAGGTTTTGAAATTCAACAAAACATTCAAACTGAAAATACATTAGAGAATGAATGGCTGAAACTTGAACTGCACCAAGGACGATTGTTATTAACTGATAAACGTAATCAACAACAATACCCAAATATTCTTAGATTAATTGATGGTGGAGACGAAGGAGATAATTATAACTATTCGCCACCTGAAGATGATTGGTTAATTAGTAGTGATGGACACTTACAGCAATTTAACTGTGTAAGAGCATCGTTAATGGATTCATTTATTCTAAATTGGCGAATTCCAGTACCACAGAATGCAATTGCTCGCCAAACCAAACAGGTTAATGCGCATTTATCTGCCACAATGCAGGTTTCTTTACCTCATGATAAGGCATGGCTAGATGTTGAAATCACAATTGATAATACCATTGAAGACCATCGAATTCAGGTTGAAATTCCTACGGAAATTCAACAGACATTTCACTTTGCAGACCAACCTTTTGGTTTAATTCAGCGAGAAAATAATCCAGCCAATATGGATATTTGGCAAAGTGAAAATTGGGTAGAGGCACCAACGGCACTTTACCCAATGCAAAGTCTGGTAATGCAACATGATGATAAAAAAGGTATTTGTATCGTCACTGAAGGGCTAAGAGAGTATGAAATCCCAGCCAATCAACCTGACATGATAAGAATAACACTTTTGCGCAGTGTGGGTTGGCTAGGCCAAGCAGAACTAACTTGGCGGCCAGGGCGTGCATCAGGTATGGTTTTGCCGTCACCGGAATCACAAATTCAGGGGCTTCATCATTTCCATTTTGCTATATTGCCGATAGAAAATGGCCAAAGCGCTCAACTATGGCGTGATATTGAGCATTGGCGTTTACCTGCATTTGGTTACCTAGATTCCGGTTGGTCTCAATTTAAAACGAATCCTCATTATATTGTTTTTCCTGATAATTATAGTTTATTGACGTGGGATAGTGAGCTGCACTTCAGCACGTTGAAAAAAGCACAGAATCAAGAGTCACTGATTTTACGTGGGTGGAACCCAAGTAGTGAAACCAAAACCTATACAGAACCTAAGTCGAATACGTTGATACATCAAGTTACTTTATCGGAGTCTATATGCATAAACACAGATAAAGCAGCTCCTTGTACACCTGTGTCTTGGTTAATTGACTAATTAATAAAGGAAAAATTATGCAAATACTTCCATTTCGTTGTGAGTTACCTAATGGTATTCATGCAAGACCAGCGAGTGCAATTGAGCAAAAAACAGCTTGTTTTCAATCAGATATTTTACTTTTTAATAAAAGCAAACTACGCCAAGCCAATGCAAAAAGTGTTTTGGCTCTTGTTGGGGCAGATGTCGCTGTTGGTGATGAATGTTATTTTACAATCAGTGGAGATGATGAAAATCTGGCTTATGAAAAACTAAAGGTATTTATTGAACAAGAATTTATTCATTGTGATGGATTAATGCCAAAAAAAGATAAACCAGAGCAAGGAATGATCCCTATATATCTGAGTCGGACATCATCTCAAATTATTCAGGGTTATGGTGTTAGCCAAGGGATTGCAAAAGGTAGGGCTATCTATATGAAATCTTTTGATTTACAAAAGATTTCATTATTAGAGCCATCAAATTCACAATCAGAACAATGTGAAATACTAAAACGTGCGTTACAAAGTGCTCGTCAACAATTTAGTCTAGATATTCAGCAAGCTGATAAAACAGCGGTTGATATTTTAGAGGCACAAAGCCAATTATTGGATGATGAGGATATTGAAGCGTGCTTACTTGAACCAAGAGAGGCAAATAATGCGATTGCTGCGTTATCAATGGCAATTGAAGAGCTCAGCTTACCATTTCGAAGCAGTAGTAATGAATATTTACGCCAACGTGAGTTAGATATTAAGGATCTGGGATTGCGTATAGCAAGGCATCTTGGTATCGAATCTAAAATACAACTTCCTAAATTAACAGAAGATTCGATTATTATTTGCCAAGGATTACTGACACCAAGCGAATTATTGGCATTGAGAGGGGAGTATTTGCAAGGTATTGTGATGGCTTCAGGGGCAGAAACATCACATACCGCTATTTTAGCACAATCTTTCTCTCTTCCTTTAATATGTCTTTCATCTTCCATAATTGAATCAATTCAATCTGCTCATGTTTTATTATTAGATACGCAATACGATTTATTAATTATTGAGCCTGATACATATGCAGATAATTGGTTCAAGTTTGAAAAAGATAAACTATCTCGTTTGTCTATCTCTGCTAATACGCCAAAAAATGATTATTCAGTATTGGATCCGTCTTTAATTTTTCTTGATGAAAGAATGGAAAGTAAAGAGGAAGTTATTAAACGATTAACTGATAATTTAGAAGTTAATCACCGAACTGACTCTGGATCACAAGTTGAACAAGCAATATGGCAAAGAGAAGAGATTTTTAGTACGGCATTAGGTTTCTCAATTGCAATACCGCACTGTAAATCACCTTTTGTTAAACACAGTAGTATTTCTGTATTACGTTTACCGAATGAGTTAGCGTGGGGAGATAGTGTTAATGTTAAATTAGTAATTATGCTAACAATTAATGATTCAGATGAAAATCAGCATATGCGAATCTTTTCTGTTCTCGCACGTAAATTAATGCATGAGTCTTTTAGAAATGAAATGTTAAATGCTAAAAAATCAGAGGATATTGTTGAATTATTGAAGCTGGAATTAGAGTTATGAGATAAGAATATAAAAAATTAAAATTTTAATAAATTAATTTTCTTTTAAGTTATTTAAAAGGATGGGATGGTTTTTTTCTAAAAATATAAGGGGTATATCTATAAATAAAAGATAGATAATGAATCATTGTTTTAACGATTAAATAAAAAATAAATATTAATTATAGGAATCAGTTTATGAAAAACTTAACTCTAGGTATCTCTACATTATTATTTTGCACAGCAGCGAATGCGACATATATTGACTATCGTCATGAATGGTTAGGGGATGAACATCGCCATGAAGACCGTGTCAAAATTGGCCATAGCATGCAAAATGGAACTTATTTTAGCCTTGAAGGAAAATGGAGAAGTCGAGATGGTGGTTTTGGTGAAAACCTATCATCAAAAGGAAATGAGGTTGAAGTTGGTTATAAATATAAAGCCACAAAAGATTTTGTTTTAACACCTTCTTTTGCTTTAGATTCAGGAGATAAAGATACGGCTTATAAATTCAGTGTCAAAGCTGCCTATAATTTAACGGATGATTTTAATATTGGAACTCGTTTACGTTATGGCGTAAGACATTATGATAACTCTAATAAGCCTAAAAAAGATAATCAGCATTATTGGCAGAGTAATTTTTATTTAGGTTATAAGCTGCAAGATTTTTCATTAAGTTATGACTTTGAATATAAATTTAATACTGATTATCCTGCATATAAAGGTAAAGAAAAGGATTATGCACATAATCTGAATGTGTCTTGGGTTGGTAATAAGACATGGGTTCCTTATGTTGAATTAGGGTATGTGTCCTATGATGATGGTTCATATGTCAAAAATGGACAAACTTACCGTGATGCATGGCAGTGGCGTTATCGCGTTGGCATTGCATATAACTTCTGATAGAAATAGTTAATTATCTAAAGGGAACAAATATGAACAATAAATTAAAATATAGTTTTGCCCTTGCATTAATGTCCATTGGAACTGTCGCAATGGCAAATGCCCCTACGGCTCAACCTTATAATTATCGCGTCGCGTTTATGCCTGATATCCATTTTCATGATGTATATGGGCAGTTTGCTGATAATGCATTTGAAGGATTAAAAAATAGTAAAAGTGGTCAAAATGCCGTTATTCGTTCTATGTATGCACAATTAACATCTACGCGTTTATTTAATGAAAACTATTTTGCTCTACGTGCTGCACTTGATGATGCAGGTAAGAAAGGTATTAAACTTATTGCATTACCTGGTGATTTTACTGATGACGGCCAACCTATTCACTTACGTGGGTTAGTAAAAGTATTGCAAGAGTACGAGCAAAAATATGGTATGCGTTTCTTTGCTACACCAGGGAATCATGATCCGAACCGTCCATTTGATATACCAGCAGGAAAAGAAGATTTTCTTGGAACTGATGGTAAAACGCAGCGTATCTTTAGTTTAGGGGCAAGTGAGTGTACGGGATATAAAGGAAAGACTGCCGTTATAGAAACGGGAGCTGAGCTGCCAACAATTTGCTCTGAAGAGATGGTATATAGTGGTTATGGTCGAGTGATGGATGCAATGAAATCATTTGGTATTAATCCGTTACCAGAAGATATTTATTGGGAAACACCATACTCAAACTATGGTTCTCAAGGTTACAACTATGAAGCAGCCTTAAAAGCCAGTGATTTTAACCAAAGGCAGTATGAAATTTGTACTCAAGGAACAGGCGGTAAATATAAACAAGAGGGATATGGGCCTTGTTTTAATGTTGCAGACAGCAGTTACCTTGTTGAGCCTATTCCTGGTTTGTGGTTAATGGCCGTTGATGCCAATGTCTATGTTCCTTCTGAAAAAGCAGATATTAATCATCCTAAAGCAGCTAAAAACTTTGCAGGGTCGGGGAATGCGGGTTACAACAAAATGTTGACACACAAACAACAGACTGTTGAGTGGATGGCAGATGTTGCAAAGCGCGCGAAAGAGCAAAATAAAACATTAATCACGTTTAGCCATTTCCCGATGGTTGAATTTGATAATGGTGCAGCAGATGACCTTGAAACCATTTTTGGCAAAGGTAAATTTCAGTTAGAAAGGGCACCAAAAGAAGACACTAGCCATGCAATGGCAAAAACAGGTATCGGTGTTCATGTTGGCGGTCATATGCATTTTAATGATACAGGTGTACGTAAGTATTCGGATGGCAGCTTACTTTTTAATATTCAAGCTCCTTCAATGGCTGCATATGTTCCTGCTTATAAAATATTGAATTTTAGAAATGCGAATGAAATTGATGTACAAACCATTGTAATAGAAGATGTTCCTCGGTTTGATGAGTTATTTGAGCACTATCAGCAAGAGTGGGAACACCTCAAAAATACTAATTCGTCGCATCTTTGGAATAAAGATATCTTAAGCGCAAATAATTATTATGACTTCACTAACTGGCATATTACTGAACTGACACGTTTACGTTTTATTCCTGAGGAATGGCCATGTGAAATTCGTCAAATGTTATTTAGTTTGAATGGCGAAGAGATGCTTATTTTAAGCCAGTTAGATACTAAGAAAGCTTATAATGAAGTATTAACGGCACCATTGAGTCAAAATCATGAAATTTGCGCTAAAGACCCGGGAACTGTCAATGTCACCGAAATCTACTTGAATAAAGACTCCGATGCATGGAAAAAAGCCAGTGATAAAGCTGCTACTCTTGCTAAAAATACAGGGTATCAGTTAAATGATTTTGCAAAATGGAATGGTTTTGACCTTGCTGTGGATTTTTATCGTTTACGTAATGCAGACGAGCTTGCGTTGCAAGATATACCTGTAGAAAGATTAAACCAATATCGATTCCTCACAGGAACCTTGTTATCGTCATTACCAAATGAGACTGATAAAATTAACGCGGATAGTTCATTTGAGAATATTTTTAAATTACGCTTTGGCAGTATTTTCACTGTAATTGATAAATATCTACAAGGAAATCCAAGTCGAGATTTTTATCTTAATATTGAGTCTGGGGAAATTAAGCCAATGAATGTTAATCAAACTAGTCATTAGATTAACGATAGATAACATGGTTATAATAATGAAAAATCACTAACATTATTCGTGTTAGTGATTTTTTACGGTGAAGATCATCCAATTTTTGAGTGATTATGAATTTTTAATTAGTTAACATTAATTAGAAACCAACTTAATTGGATAAGTAAAAAATAACAGATGTCCCAAATTTAACCCGAAGTGAATCGATACAGCAAACCATAATTTACCACTCCACATCCAAGCTAGGCCATAAATCAAACCCGCTAATGTAGCAAAGAGAATTAACAGTGCTCCACCTGCAAAATGCACGGCGCCAAATAACAGTGAGGTAATCACTAGTGCTAGGTAAGGAGACCTCAACCAAAGGGTTAGACGTTGTTGCAAATAGCCACGAAATAGCGCTTCTTCAGCTAATGAAACAAAAAGTAGGTTACAGAGCACAAAAGCAGGTAACCAACTAGGAAAATGCCATTCAAAGGCTAATCCGCCAGCAGCAGTTGCGACCAGAAATAAAAGTGGCATAGAAATAACCAGCAGTGCCCATTGAATTTTAGTTGCATGCTTGGCTGGCCGACAGACAAATAACGTTGGTAAGCAGGCGAGTAAAATAAAAGGGACGAGTGCCTTATCAAAATTAAAATACATTGTGAAAGGGGCGCTATGTTCCCCTACGGTAACGTTATCGAGATATCTCAGGTTATTAAACCCAGGGAATAAGTGAATAAATAACCCAATCGTACAGATTAGTAAGATGATTTCACTAATAATTTTGGTGGATAGATAGTGTTGGAAACGCAAACGAATAATGGCAATTATTGTAATACAAACCAATAGTAGAACCGCTTGCCAATCAATAACGTGTGTAAGTGCTGCGGTAATAATTGTGCAAGCGAGTAAAAAAAGAGCAATTAAACGGTGTGTTGCAAGTACTGCAAGTGAAGAGGCTAACATTAACCAAGCCATAAAAAATATCCATTATGATGTCTAAATTATTAGAATAGGCGCAGTGTAATGATTTTATGTGAATTTTCTAATTTAAAATAACCTAAAAAATATAAATAAAATAAAATCAAAGAGTTATTTGTGTATAACTTAGTTACCATCTATTAAACATTAGATTAATTTGCCAACAGTTTCATCGTGTCTATTGGCAAATAAGTCAAAAATTAAAGTTTTTCAATATCGTAACGGTATTTCCCATTATCAGGGACAAAAGTGAGCCGATGTGTAATACAAGCAGGGGCGTCTTCTTGATGATGGCTGACGAATAAGAGTTGTGTGTTACCTTGTCTTAGCATTACATCAATAAACCGCAGAACTAACAACCTGTTAAGGCCATCAAGCCCTTGCAATGGCTCATCTAGAATAAGCATAGCAGGGTGTTTAACTAGTGCTCGAGCTATCAAGACTAAGCGCTGCTGCCCCCACGAAAGACTGTGGAAAGGTTGTTGAGCTGTTTGCGTAGAAAAACCTAACAGCGCTAGCCATTCATACGCTAATTGTATTTGACGATCAGAGGGGGTTTGGTACAAGCCAATAGAATCATGAAAACCGGAAATAATGACATTGAGTACACTGGTTGCGACACGGTATTCTTGGTGAATGCTATTGCTGACGTAACCAATATGGCGCTTAATATCCCATATGGTTTCTCCTGACCCACGACGGTGACCAAATAAGGTTAAGTCATTACTATACCCTTGAGGGTGATCTCCTGTAATCAAGCTCAATAAGGTGGATTTTCCAGCGCCATTTTCACCGATAATTTGCCAGTGTTCGTTTGGGTTTACCTGCCAATTTAAACCGTGCAAGATCGGTTTGTCATTGTAGCTAACAGTTCCATTTTTCAAAATAATACGAGGTGTCGTGTCATCCAGTTTTTCATCTGCGGTTGGAGCCTCAGTTTCAGGGATAGAAAGCTGTTTAATTTTCTCACTATGCTGTAATTGCGTTATTAGCGTGTTAGCAAGTACTGACTCCCTATTTCCCACCATTGCTAGTTTGCAATCAGCGACAACACCTATGTTTTCAATAAAATCAGGGAGTTCATCAAAGCGGTTCAACACTAACACTAAAGTTAAGCCTTTTTCAGACAAACTTGATAGTAGTTCGCTGAGCTGACTTCTTGAATAAACATCTAGGCCATCAAATGGCTCATCAAGGATCAGTAAGTCAGGATTACCCATCAATGTTTGGCATAACAGTACTTTGCGAGTTTCACCCGTAGAAAGGTACTTAAACCGACGAGACAACAAGTCACTGATACCGAAGCGAGCGGCAAGCTCAAGGCAGTATTCATTGTCCTTATGGTTAAATTGAATGATTTCAGCTGCTGTATATCCCGTGTCATCTTCATCATCACTGAGCATATCTGTATTATTGCGCTGCCACTCTTCATTAATGATTTTTTGTAATTGTTCAAATGATAGACGAACAGGAGAGGTGAATGTATTTTTTACGACACCAGAAAGAGGAGGGAGCTCATTGGAAAGTACTCGAGCAAGTGATGATTTACCACTACCATTGGCACCAATAAAAGCCCAATTTTCCCCTTTTTCGATGTTAAGTTGCTGAATGTCTAAAGTCTGAATTTCGCTGAGCTTAAAGTTGCCATGTTGTATTGTTATTGTGCTCATCAAGCTTCCTTATCATGATTATTTACCTTGTCATCTATCACAAATAATCAGGATTGAAGCTAAAGTCAACAACAGAACGATATGATAAGGAAAAAAGGTGAATGCTTACTTACTTTTATTGTAAGTAAGCAGGGCAAACTAGCAAATTAGCAAAGTGTGGCAACAATCACTTGGTCCGCATTGAATAACGCCATAACGCTATTATTCACTTTCAAAGATTGGGCATCGATTTCGCTATTTGGCATAGTTGAACATAAAGTTTCACCGCCTGTGAGTGTCACAATCACTTCACTGTTCTCATCACCCCGCTCTAAAGTGGTAATTTTGCCTTCAAGGCGGTTATCAAAGCCTGTTGGGTTAGGTTGTTTAGTAATTTTGACCCAAGGTGCTTTAATCAATGCAAGCACTTCTTTCCCTTCTGTTAACCCTAAACGGTTAGCGCTTTGCTCTGTTAGTGCGGCATTAATCACAGTGCTGTTATCGGCTAAGCGAATTTGTACATGTTGTTGAACTTGCATATGGTCACGGGAAATTAAAGTACCAAAAAATTGGTTACGGGCACTGGTTTGCAATGAAAACCGTGAAATAGCCGCCAATAAGCTGTCTAAAGGGAGATTATCTTCTTTGAGTACATCGAAGGCTTTTTGTTGAATTTGCGCCAGTAAATCATAAAGTTGAAGTAATCTTTCACCATAGTGGGTGAGTGTTGTGCCGCCACCGCCTTTACCACCTGTTGCTCTATCAACAAGGATATCATCAGTGAGTTGATTCATTTCATTGATGGCATCCCAAGCACTTTTATAGCTGATCCCTGCGAGTTTAGCGCCTTGGCTGATTGACCCTGTCGCTTTAATTTGTTTTAGTAGCGCGATACGGCGAGGATCAGCAAATAAACTGCCCTGTAGTTTCAGTGTGAGTAAAATTTCGGCCTGCATAAATTTCTCCCTTCCGGCGTGTCTGGTGATGACAGACGTAAAAAGCACGTTTAGTATGTCGTTAGTATAATATTTTGTCTAAAATAGTCTCCATTATAACGTAATTGTGCGTTATTATTTTGATTTGATTTATACTCAATATACTGAGAGTCAAGTTTTCCCTCGTCAGCGTATCTTGTAGGCTGGTGGGTACAGTATCACTGAAGAGGCTTTTTCCTATGTTAGAACTAATTAAAAGTTTGGGTTTTGCCCTGATGATGGTTCCAGTTGTTATGTTTTTGATCATGGGTTTGATCTACGGTTTGGGCGCGTTCTTTAACTTACTGTCTAAAGCACACGTACCTCATCATCATAATACTGAAAACAAGTAATTTTTAACAAAATTTCTTGTCTGACTGATTATAGACCCCCTGATTGTAAATGCAGTCAGGGGGTTTTTCATATAGCAGTGGGCATTATAATGATGGATATTGGCTATCATGGTAATTTGAATATAGCTGTCTGCGGTTTTGAATATTAAACTCTTTTTGTTCAGCCATCGTCTTTTTTATAAAACTTTCTTGAAATTCTTTTAATGTATAATAAGGATCTTGCTGAGTATTTTCAGTGAGTTGCTTAATAGCTTCAACAACGAATAATCCACATCCGTTAGGGACTTGTTGTTGGATGTTTCCTTCTATGTAAGTGATATCTTCTTCAGCGACATCGGCCTTTTTTGCTGCCACTGTTATTTCTTTTCGAATATCGGTACTCACGTTATCGTATGAATTAAATAGAATGCATTTTCTTTTATTATTCGCTGATTGATTATTATCCGCTGGTTGATGTATTGGATCTGCTTGATAGAGTACAAACAAGACCCAATGGTTATCATTGACATTGATAGGGAATAATTCGAATTGTTTTAATTTTACACTCTCAGGGGCTTTTTGTTCAATTATCTCTGCTAATAAATTGTCCCCGCTTTGGATGAGGCCTATTGGGCTATTGACCATCATATTTGATGGCAAAGTTGGGTTATTTTTATTACTTGAATCAATCTCATCACTTGTTGTCATCCTGTTATTATCCCAAAGAGTAGATTCCTCGGGTTCATTTTTCATCAATAGTTTAGTTAAACTAATTTTATCAATAACTTTTTCTATTGCAGATCCGACAATATAAAGGAGCTTAGAAGGGGTCGTTAGTTTCGAATCTTTTAGGTGTTTTTTGATTTTTGTATTAAGGTGTAATTGATATAATTTTTTGCTAGTTTCTTGTATTTCTTTATCTATACCTTTCTTTGCAGGCAGCTTTCCACTAAATAAATCAAACAGAATATTTTCTGCTTTTCTTCCTTCGTTGTCTTGCCGTAGAGCGATATTGTGTAATAAATCGATACTCTCTAAGTTCCCATTACCCGCTGATTCTGCTAAGGAAGCTAAAGCTTCAGGGGAAATATTTTTTTCAAATAACCCATTAAATTGCTCAATGGTTAATCCACTCATATAGTGAGCTTGGGTTGGAGAAAGCGCTGTCGGTTGAATAGCCATATTATCTCCTCTGTTTTTATCTATCTGCAAAAGTTGGATAAAATATTCAATTGTGTACGATTTGTGCCGATAAAGTTACAAAGGATATAAATTGTTCTCTATATAAAAACGATTTTACGGCTGAGGAATTTTTCATCGTTCGTGGGATTTTAGAGAAAACATGCAACAAAATTGCATCATTTCTTGCGCCAGCACACTTTTATTACGAGTTTGACTTTAAGTTATCGCTGTGTCCTGTTATATATAACGTGTCGATTAATACTAGGGTAGATAAAAATGAAAAAAGGTTTGGTATCACTTCTCGCTGGCGCAACATTGACGTTAACGATGGCTAGCAATAGCTTTGCAGCTGATAAAATTACGGTTTTTGCAGCGGCTTCTCTAACTAATGCACTGAATGAAATTTCTGAGCAATATAAGAAAGACACTAAAGTAGAGGTTGTTGCATCCTATGCGTCTTCTTCAACGCTGGCTCGTCAAATTGAGCAAGGTGCCCCCGCTAATTTATTCATTTCGGCTGACCAGCAATGGATGGATTATGCTATCGATAAAAAATTGATGGTAGAAGATACACGCTATACATTATTAGGTAATGAATTGGTGTTAATTGCACCGAAAGATGCCAAAATTGATAAAGTTGAAATTAATAAACAAACTGATTGGAAAAAACTGTTAGATGGTGGTCGTTTAGCCGTTGGTGACCCTGACCATGTCCCTGTTGGTATTTATGCCAAAGAAGCATTAAGCAACTTAGGTGCATGGGAAACAGTTGACCCGCTGTTAGCACGTACAAATAACGTGCGTAGTGGTATGGCATTGGTTGAGCGCCAAGAAGCGCCTTTAGGTATTGTATATGGCTCTGATGCTGTCGCTAGCCAAAAAGTCAAAGTGGTAGGTGTCTTCCCTGCTGATACCCATAAACCTGTTGAATACCCAATGGCAATTGTTAAAGATCAAGATAACAAAGCAACCCGTGATTATTATGAATACTTGAAAACCCCAGCGGCTTCAGAAGTATTCAAACGTTATGGTTTTGAACCTCGTACTAAATAAATGTTAAGAGAGTATTTTTTTGCAGATGTTAAGTCCTTATGAATGGGAAGCGATTTATCTAAGTCTAAAAGTATCCAGTGTGGCTGTAATTTTCAGTTTGCCATTGGGTATTTTAATGGCATGGGTATTGGTTCGCTGTAATTTTCCTGGAAAAACACTGCTCGATAGTATTATTCATCTACCACTGGTATTGCCGCCAGTGGTAGTGGGGTATTTATTATTGATCAGTATGGGTAAACGCGGTTTTATCGGTGAATGGTTATATAACTGGTTTGGCTTTAGTTTTACCTTTAGTTGGCGGGGGGCTGCGCTTGCGTCTGCTGTGGTTGCGTTTCCACTGATGGTGCGTGCGATCCGTTTGGCGCTTGAAGCGGTTGACCAAAAATTGGAATTAGCCGCGAGGACATTAGGCGCAACACCGTTACGTGTCTTTTTCACGATCACCATTCCGCTTTCTCTTCCCGGTATTATTGTCGGAACAGTATTAGCATTTGCACGTTCACTTGGTGAATTTGGCGCCACAATTACTTTTGTTTCGAATATACCAGGTGAAACACAAACCATCCCATTAGCGATGTACACCTTAATTGAAACGCCAGGGGCTGAGGTAGACGCTGTACGTTTATGTGTGATTGCGATTATTTTAGCCTTGATTTCATTACTGATTTCAGAGTGGCTCACCCGTTGGGGTAAAAAGCGTTTGGGGGTGGCTTAGCATGTTAGAACTCGACTTTTCTCAAAAACTAGGGGACTTGCAGCTTGAAGTCACAACGCAATTGCCAACGGAAAGTATTACTGCCGTTTTTGGGCTTTCAGGCGCTGGTAAAACCTCGCTTATCAATGTGATAGGTGGGTTAACTAAACCTAATACAGGGCGTGTTGTATTAAATGGCCGTACATTGGTGGATATGGAAAAAGGTATTTGCTTACCACCTGAACAACGCCATATCGGTTATGTATTTCAAGATGCACGGCTATTTCCCCATTATCGGGTGAAAAGCAATTTGCGTTATGGCATGTCACCCGTAATGAAAGATCGCTTCGATGATATTGTTGAATTATTAGGGATTGAAAAATTACTCAATCGCTACCCTATAACTCTTTCTGGTGGTGAAAAACAACGTGTCGCTATCGGACGGGCGCTATTAACAGCCCCTGAAATTCTCCTAATGGATGAGCCATTAGCCTCTTTGGATTTACCCAGAAAGCGTGAATTGCTGCCGTATTTAGAAAAGCTTTCTCAAGACGTTAAAATTCCCATTTTATATGTTAGCCATAGTTTGGATGAAATTTTGCGTCTGGCTGACAAAGTGATTGTCATGGCGCAAGGAAAAGTTAAAGCTTTTGGCGCTTTGGAAGATGTTTGGGCAAGCAGTGCTTTGCGCCCTTGGTTACAGCAAGAAACGTTAAGCAGTGTGGTAAGTGCAAAGGTGCATAGCCAACACCCTGATTATGAAATGACAGCGGTGATTGTAGGTAGCCAAAAACTGTGGATCCCACGCGTTGAAGCCCAACAAGGTGTTGATGTGCGTATACGTATTGACGCCGCTGATGTTTCTTTGGTGCTTGAAAAACCGCAAGTGAGCAGTATTCGTAATATTTTAGCCGCAGAAGTGGTTGAATGGATTGAAGATGGCGAGCAAGTAGATGTGAAGCTAGATTTAGGCGAAGAACATTATTTATGGGCGCGGATCACTCGCTGGGCAAGGGATGAGCTTTCTATTCGCAAAGGGCGTAAAGTTTATGCGCAAGTGAAGTCGGTGTCACTTTCCCGCCATTTATAGCAAGGACATATTTTTCTCTTTTATCCAAAAAGTAATCAATAAGAGATATCGCAGCTTACGTATAAAATACGATATCTCCTTTCATAGATTAATTTTTATGTATAAATAAAGTTAATCTCTACTTTACTGTTTGCTGTAGATAGTGCTTAACTGTTTCACGAGCGCCAACAGAGATTAGCTGCTGATAGGCTGTTTTTACATTTTTGACGATATCTTGATTTTGAGAAAACTCAAGTGGAAAGATAGCGTTAATTGCTAAAAGCCTATCAACAGCTTCCAAACCAACCCCACATAGGTGATAGATTTCAGCAAATTTATGTTGTAAAGGATCCTTAATATCTATTGCATTACCTTGCTCATCTTGTCCACTGACATATTTCATCCAGGCAGCAACTCCGAGAGCGAGAAATGTATAGTCTGAGCCGTGCTTTTGATGCCACATTATTGAGTCTAGTAAGCGTTGAGGTAATTTTTGGCTCCCATCAGCCGCAATTTGTGCAGTTTTATGTTTGATTGTCTTGTTAGAAAAACGCTTTATTAAAGTTTGTGTATATTGTAATAGGGTTGTATTGTCAGGGATGAAAAGTGTAGGTGCTTGTTCGTTTATTATTAAGCTGTACGCCGCTCTACTGTAATCAGAGTTTTGCATAGCATCGGAAATAAATTCATAACCACCTAAGTAACCTAGATAAGCAAGAAAAGAGTGGCTTCCGTTTAGCATACGTAATTTCATCATTTCATAGGGTGTGACATCAGGCACAAATTGAGCACCGACATGCTGCCAGTCTGGTCTACCATTCACAAAATTATCTTCAATAACCCACTGGCGAAATGATTCACAAATGATGGCACATGGGTCATCTCTGCCAATTAATTGTTTAATTTCTGCATATGATTCTTGAGTCATGGCTGGGACAATTCGATCAACCATTGTACTTGGGAATGAAATGTGTTGATCAATCCATTGCGCTAGTTGTTTATCTTGTTGAGCGGCTAAACCAACAATAGCACGCCGTGCGGCCTCACCATTTTTACGAATATTATCACAAGAAAGAATGGTAATAGGGGGTTGTTGTCGTTGAAAACGTAAACGAAGTGACGCGACGATATAACCTAAAACCGATCGTGGTTTTGTTGGGTGTGCGATGTCATGTTGTATGTTGGGGTGTGACAAATTCAACAGGTCTGTTGCAGGAGAAAGGCAATAGCCTTTTTCTGTGACCGTTAATGAAATAATTGCTGTATCAGGGGAAGCCATCTTTTCTACCACAGCATCTATGCCATCAATGCGTGGATGCATTGCTTCTTTTATCACCTTAATCGTTCTAACGGTCGATTTTTCTTCGTCTTTTTCAAGTAAAGTGTAATGGCCGTTATATTTATTTAATTGATTAATTAACACAGCTCCGCTATCGGACATCAAATTAATTTCACAATATCCCCAATTAGAGAGAAATTGTTCAAATAATAAGTGAGTGTAAAGAGCTTGATGAGCTCGATGAAATGCACCACAACCAAGGTGAACGATACGGGGAACGAGCAATGGTTTAACTTCTTGAACGGGCTGGAAAGTTTGATTATTTAAGTGAGGGGTATGTGGCATAACTCGATCCTTATAATAGAAGCAATCAATGTAGAGTAAAGACATTTCAATATGGCAAATTAAATATTAAAAAACAAATGTGTTTTTAAATTAATTGGCGGTTATAGAGAGATTATTTATAATCAAATATCTTTTATATTATAAATATATTTTTAATTGAGCAGGGGTTATTTTAATGGTTACAATGTCTTTTTTGTTATATCTATTTGATTTTTCTTATAATGCTAATTGTTTGTTTGTGTTTTTAATAAAAAATTAAAATAAAATTAAAATAAATTATTTTAAATAAAAGTATATGTTTTATCATTGAAATATGATTTCGATCTCATTTCTAAATAATTTAAGAACGATCGTGTTCTAAATTCCGTTTAATAGTGCTAATTTCAATAGTGCGCGCTTTTTGTCCGTTTTGTTTGAACAAAACATACCTCAAATAATGTATTCCTAAAATAAATGTAGGGGGCAGTATGAGTGACACTATTTCAGAACAATTAGCTACCGATACTGCAGCTGATAAGCCAGCTGCAGATAAAAAAACGATTAGAAAAGTGATGATGGCTAGCGTGTCAGGAACGGTCATAGAGTGGTACGACTATTCATTGTATGGTGCAGCAGCAGGGCTAGTGATCAATAAACTTTACTTTCCGAATCTATCACCCACAATTGCAACATTAGCAGCGTTTCTTACCTTTGCTGTAGGCTTTATTTCACGTCCTTTAGGGGGGGTAATAATAGCTCATATAGGAGATAGATACGGGCGCAAACCAGCTCTTATTTTTGCCATTGTTTTAATGGGGATCGCAACACTCGCTCTTGGATTACTTCCGACTTATTACCACATTGGCATTTGGGCCACGATTGCATTAGTTGTAATCAGATTAATGCAAGGTTTTGGTTCAGGCGCTGAGCTAGCAGGTGCCCAAACTTTTGTTGCGGAATATGTCCCTATGAAGCAGCGGGGGTTTTATACCTCGTTAATTAATGCATCTACAGGGATCGCCATTCTATTGTCGACTGCCGCTTTTTTTGCTGTATCACAACTCCCTGATGATGCCTTTATGAGCTGGGGTTGGCGTGTTCCTTTCTTGCTATCTATCGTTTTATTTATTGTCGCTATTTATATTCGCAAGCAATTGGATGAAACCCCTGAATATGTTAAATCAGTCGAAAAAGCAGAGAAAGATAAAAAAGAGCAAAAAATTCCGATTAAAGAATTATTTATTCATAGTCGAAAAAATTTACTCTGTGGTTTTTTTAGTTTGGCGGGGCATCAAGCAAATGGTTATGTACTTAGTGTATTCAGTATTAGCTACCTCACTAATACGTTAGGAATGGAAAAATCTGATGGATTGATGGCATTAATGGTCGCTGTACTTGTTAATACAGTCATGACGCCTGTTATGGGGAAATTAACTGATAAATATGGCACAACTACAATCTTCTCATTCGGCGCTATTTTCTTAGGGGCTTTTGCGTTCCCATTATTTTGGTTCCTTGGCAGTGGTAGTTTAGTACTGGCAACACTGGGTATGTGTATTGCTTATGGTATTGGCCATGGCGCGACATCAGGAGCTCAAGGCGCATTCTTAGCTAATCTATTCCCAACACAATATCGTTATTCAGGTATTGCACTTTCTCGTGAACTAAACAGTGTTATTTTTGCAGGCTCAACCCCAGTTATTGCAGCTGCTTTAGTTTCTGTTGGAGATGGAAAACCGACTTATGTTGTTTACTACTTGATTTTCTGCTGTGTGCTGACATTAATCGCCGTGCAAATGGCCAGAAAATTAAAACAACACCAATAAGATACAGATTAAATTTTTACTTATTTAGTATGAGGTTCATATGGATATTATTGTTTCTGAAGATAAACAAATGTTAGGTAAAAAGGCCAGCCAAGCGGGAGCACTTGCGATTAAACAGGCGCTTAGTAAAAAAGCAGATGTCGCCATTATCGTCGCAACAGGAGCTAGCCAATTTGAAATGCTGGAAAATTTAATTAATGAAGATATTGATTGGTCTCGGATTACTATTTTTCATTTAGACGAGTATATTGGCCTGAATGAAGGACATCCGGCTAGTTTTCGCCGTTACTTACAAGAACGACTTGTCAATAAATTGCCATCACTGAAGCAATTTATTGGGGTAAATGGTTCTGCTGAGAATATAGAAAAAGAAATTCAGAGGCTAAATCATATTATTCGCCAGTATGACATTGATGTCTGTTTTGCAGGAATAGGAGAAAATGCACACTTAGCGTTTAATGACCCACCTGCAGACTTTAACGTGAGCTCGCCTTATCTTGTGGTTAACCTTGATGAAGCATGTAGAAAACAGCAATTGGGCGAAAAGTGGTTTGCCCATTTGAATGAAGTACCTAAGCAAGCTATTTCTATGAGTATTTCGCATATTTTAAGTTCAAAAACTTTAATACTTAGCGTACCTGACTTACGTAAATCTATTGCAGTAAAAAATACAATAGAAGGTGAAATAACCAACCAAGTTCCTGCGTCAATTATTCAACAACATCAAGATTGCCGAATATTCTTGGATAAAGATTCTGCTTCCTTGTTAACAGGGCGCTATTAAGGAAAAGTATTGAGGGATCAAACGATGAAGGTAACCAGTGGACTATTTGATATTCAGGTAAATGGTTTTGCAGGTATTGATTTTAATGATGAAAATATTACTGCAGAAGCATTAGATTATGCACTAGATAAAATGTTAAAAACAGGAGTAACATTTTGTTTACCAACGTTAATTACAGCATCGGAGTCTTCTCTTATAGAGCGTTTTCGGGCATTAGATAAGGCCGTATCGAAAAGCCATCTTGGTAAACTTATGGTTCCTGGTTACCATTTGGAGGGGCCATTTATTAATCCAGAAGTGGGGTATGCGGGATGTCATCCTCCCTGCGATATTATTAAACCAGATATTAATTTGGTTGCTAGTTTAGAAAGAAAGGTTAGCAAGCCGATATTGCTAGTGACTTATGCTCCAGAGTTTGACCGGCAATTTCAATTTGTAAAACAGTTAGTTGCCATGGGGAAGTGTGTGGCGGTAGGGCACTCTAATATCAATTTTAGCCAAATGGAGGAAGCGGCCAAAGAGGGTGTTTGCATGAGTACACACTTAGGAAATGGTATTCCTCAATATTTACATAAATTGGAAAATACGCTTCAAGCTCAATTAAGTTGCGATGCTATTGGTGCCAGTTTTATTGCTGATGGAATACATATTCCATTTCCCGCATTAAAAAATTTATTACGAACTAAGACGGTCGCTAGGTCAATTTTAGTGACAGACGCTGTCAGCGCTGCAGGTTGTAATAAAGCAGGGAATTACCAATTTGCAGCGATGTCAATTGAACGTACTGATGATGGCACCGTGCGGGTTCCCGGGGAAGCTAATTTAGCGGGGTCTAGCCTGACATTAGACCAAGCGGTACGTAATATAGTGAACAATAAGATAGCAAGCTTTGATGAAGCTATTATGATGGCGACCACTAATCCACGCCATTATTTACAGCCCGCATTGATGAGGTGTGGAATAACCCCTCCAGTATCAGCAATTACCTGGGATGATCAACTAAATATTGTAAAGAGCACTATCAATCGTGAAGTTGTGCGTGAATATACATATTAATTACTTTAGCGTATTGTTTTAACCAGCAAAAGCCAGGCTGCCTTACCGCGTTCTGGCTTTTTTCTTTTATTAATAAGGATTGATTGACGATAGACCCTTGAGGCATACTTTATCGATAGTTATTTACCATTTTTCTGACTTGAGAAGGGGTAAGCTGTAGGTAGGTTGCCTATTCCTATTTGATGAATGGTGCAGGGACCTAGATTAAACGGCTTTATATCGAATTATTATGATATTAAAAACAACGACTGGCTTTTTATCACATTTACCGATCACTCAGTCTATTACAAATGATAAGGAACGTATTTTTTTTGCCATTTTAAATGGCCAAATCACGACACGTCGTGAAGCAGTAAAATTTCTGAATATCCGCTCAACTACCGTATCAGAACATGTTACTGAGCTTTTAGATAACCGTTTATTGACCGAAACAATCAGCCAACATTCAGGGCGAGGTCGGCCATCAATGATACTGGTAGTGAATCCTAATCGTTTAGTAACATTAGTTTTCCAAGTCATTAGCTTGTCATTACATGTTTTTGCTATCAATTTAGTTTCTAATGTCATTGCGCATGAGCAGCTTGAAGCATCACCTGAGTGTGATAGCCAAGCATTAGCCAGCAAAATTAGCCAACTTCACAAAAATATTCTGCAAAAAATACCGAGAACAGCGGAAGTTTCGGGGTGTGTCTTCTCTTTAGGGGGGTTATTTGATCGCAAAACTTATCATTGGATACATGCATCTCGTTGGCCTAGAATGAATAATTTAGATATCAAAAGTTTATTTCCCCCTGAGTATCGTGTTGTTTTATCAAGAACTTTGGACGACGAGTTAATGCTACATGTACTTGAGCGTCGCAAAAGTACGTTATTACTGCATTGGGGGTACGGTGTCGGGGTTGCCTTTAGTACCGCAGATAATTACATCAATATAGGTGGACATGCTTTTGGTGAAATAGGGCATTGGCATATCCCAGGGCAAAATAAGCCGTGTCAGTGTGGGCAAGTTGGGTGCTTAGAAACGGTTACTGCATTATGGGCAATTGGTCCAGATGTGCTTGCTGGTAAATTTAAAGCCCATGATGATGAAGAAAATGTGGCAGAAATTTTGGCTACTCATGATCTAGTTAATAATGCAACGATGCAGCAAGCTGTTTCTCATATGGCAAATGCAGCATCAAATATTTGTCGTGTATTTTTCCCTTCACGTTTAATTGTGTCGGGGCCTTTTGTGAAAAACCCGCAAATTTGGGCTGCGTTTTGTGAGAGCTTCCAACAGCAAAATCGTTTTTTTGGCCAATCATTACCGGAACTCTCAATGAGTCAGATGAGCCGAAACTCACGAATTTATGGCGCGGCCTTACCTGTATTAGAGCAAGCGTTAATCGAATTACTTACCCAATAAGTTGTATTGATTCATCAATTATGTAGAGTTTTTTCCGGTTACTGACAATCTTTAACCGAAAAGTATGGAGAGTGTCAGTAACCTGAATTGAACTAAGTTTTCTTGTTATTTCATAACCCCGTTAGAGAACGTATTTACGGATAACTTCAGCAATACCCGGCTCCGTGTTGATGCGAGTGACTAGCTTGGCTTGTTGCTTGATTTCATCAACGGCATTGCCCATTGCGACACCTAAACCTGCGGTTGTCAGCATACTTAAGTCATTAAAATTGTCACCGAAAGCCACAACATCATTCATCGTCATCCCTTGGGATTCGACCCACTCTTTTAAGCGTTGGCCTTTGCTATTGCCTTTGCGGCCGACATCAACCTGATCCATCCAAGACCATTCACAGTCCAAACCAAAATCATTTTCAATTTCGCTAACGACTCGATGAAGTTGCTCCGTATTTGGCGAGCTAACAGCAAATTTCCAAATAGAATCATAGTTATGCATCACATCAGCGTAATCTTCAACAAATTCAATGGTTGGACGCTGTGCAACAGGTAAGGATTCGGCCCAATTCAATGTACGTTTAATGCCTTCCGTTTGTGCGTTATAGAGCATTGCATTATCAACATACATTAAATGCTGAATATCTGTTCCACGCAGTTTGTCTATCATTTGTGTGACAGAATCGAGGGTCATAGGATCTGATTTTAGAACTTTTTTGCCTAAATAGTCGTATAGGTAGGTTCCATTACAACAAATGGCTGGAGTATCGAGATCTAAAGTTTGATAAAACGGATGAATCGCAACATGATGGCGGCCTGTGACAATGATCACTTTGACGCCTTGGCGGCGTGCTTCTTGTAAGGCTGCTAAAGATTCAGGCAGAATTTTCTTTTGGTGATCAAGCAGTGTTCCATCAAGATCGAGCGCAATAACGCGGTATGACATAAACGGCTCCACGTGATTTAGTTGTTACCTATCTTACTAAAGGGGTAGAGATAGGGAGATGATGAATTTAACGAATAACGAGAAATTATTGCTATAAAAATAGTCAACTTGATATGTTTTATCATCATAACGTTAACTGAACCGTTTTAGTATCATTATTATTTGTTCTTGGTACGATATGTAACAGCCGCATCAGTGCTATTTACCCAGTGTAATTTGCATAATATAAAGTATAGTGAAGCCAATATAGTGGATTATAGATGCGGTTTTGTATTTTTATCATGAATTAAGGAGTCAGGATGAATCAGGTTGTTTATATTGCGAGCCCCGAGAGTCAGCAAATTCACGTGTGGTCGATGAATGAGGTTGGGGAGCTTACTCTTCTGCAAACGGTAAAAACACCGGGTCAAGTGCAACCTATGGCATTAAGCCATGATAAAAAACACCTTTATATTGGTGTGCGCCCGAATTTCCGTGTCGTAACCTATGAAATTGAAGAGAAAGGGTTACTACGTTTAAAAGCGGAGACATCAATTCCAGGTACACCAGTTCATTTATCCCTTGATAATAATGGCAAATATCTATTTGTTCCTTCATATCATCAACATAACTTGTCAGTGTTAACCATTAATGAAGAAGGCGTCCCAGATCGCGTTGTTCAAGTGATTGAAGGCTTGCGTAATCCACATTCTTCCCATGTTGATGTTGATAACCAACAGCTTTGGGTTCCTTGTTTAGGCGAAGACCATATCCGTTTATTCGATTTACATGAAAATGGTTATTTAACCGAAGCAACCGCAGATCAAATTACCACAGCTGCGAAATCCGGCCCCCGTCATCTGGCTTTCCATCCTACTGAAAAAGTCATTTATTGTGTGAATGAGTTAGACTCAACGGTAGGCGTGTATCGTAAATTTACTCGCTATCGTAACATGCAAACTTTGGCAAATTACCCATTAGGTAACGAAAGTCAGCGCTGGGCTGCAGATATCCACATTACGCCAGATGGCCGCCATTTGTATGTTAGTGAACGTTCTGAAAGTTACCTCAGCCACTATCTGGTTTCTGATGACGGTTGCGAGCTAACATTAGAAGCACGTTACCCAACAGAGACGCACCCAAGAGGCTTTAATATTGATGTGACAGGGCGTTTTTTAATTTCGAGTGGGCAAAAATCAGACCATATTTCAGTTTCTGAAATTGACCCGATTACAGGGAAATTGACACAAATAGGAAGGTATATGGTCGGGAAAGGTCCTATGTGGGTTATTTCAGTCATCCTTTGAGCCGTAACTGTGTTGGCTACGTTTACTAACCCTAGTCACATACTTGTGTATGCTCCTAGGGCTTAGTTTCACTTGCCGCCTTGTTACAGCTCAAATGATTTATGAAATACTCTAGATTAAAAATTCAGTAACAATCACTTCGATTATCATTGCATTTATTGTGCTATCCCAACACTTTTGCCATTGCATTTGTTACTTTACTGAGTTGCTCGGGGGTGATGATATACGGTGGCATAACATAAATAAGTTTGCCGAATGGGCGAACCCAAACACCATTTTCCACGAATACTTTTTGTAAAGCGGCTGTATTGACTGGCTGCTTCATTTCAACCACGCCAATTGCACCAAGAACACGTACATCTGCAACACTAGGGTGGGATATTAAAGGCATCAGTTCAGCCTTAAGTTGTTGTTCGATAGTGGCAATTATTTTCTGCCAAGGACTATTGAGTAACAAAGTCAGGCTGGCATCCGCCACCGCACAGGCAAGAGGGTTACCCATAAAGGTTGGTCCATGCATAAAGCAACCTGCTTCACCATTGCTAATGGTTTCTGCCACATGGCGAGTTGTGAGTGTGGCAGAAAGTGTCATATAGCCCCCAGTTAGTGCTTTACCTAAACACATAATATCGGGTGATATATCAGCATGATGGCAAGCAAACAATTTACCCGTACGACCAAAACCAGTCGCAATTTCATCAGCGATCAACAGTAGACCATATTGATCACACAAATGGCGGACTCCCTTTAAATATTCAGGGTGATAGATACGCATTCCACCAGCCCCTTGAACGATCGGTTCAAGGATGATCGCCGCAATTTTATCGCTATTTTCGGCAAGTTGAACTTCAAGAGGATGCAAATCGGCGCTGTCCCATTCGTCGTAAAAACCGCATTGAGGGGCTTCCACAAAAATATGCGGAGGTAAATACCCCTTATACAGGCCATGCATTGAATTATCTGGGTCACAAACGGCCATCGCACCGAAAGTATCACCATGATATCCATGGCGTAATGTCAGGATGCGCTGACGCTTTTCCCCTTTTGCTTGCCAATATTGCAATGCCATTTTCAGAGCAACTTCAACTGCCACGGAGCCTGAGTCAGCGAGAAACACACATTCCAGCGGCTCTGGTGTGATAGCAACCAACTGTTTACATAGATTCACTGCGGGTGGGTGCGTAATCCCGCCAAACATCACATGGGACATTTTCGCTAATTGCGTTGTTACCGCTTGGTTTAATACAGGATGATTGTAACCATGAATGGTTGCCCACCATGAAGACATACCATCAATTAATTTTTTCCCATCGGCCATGATTAGCTCGGCTCCATGGGCTTCAACAATCGGATAAGCCGGAATTGGCTGGCTCATCGAGGTATAAGGGTGCCAAATATGTTTGGCATCAAACTGAATATCTACGTTATCCATTTGCTATCATCGTCAACTTTTTTAGATCATTTTAGTTGACATGATAATCGCAATATTTAAACTGGCAACAACTTTTTCAACTGGAGAGTTTCCGTGAGCCAATTAAAACAGTGGACAATAAAACAAGCTAATGAACTGTTTTCAATGCCTTTTTTTGAATTATTATTTCAGGCACAGCAAATTCATCGCCAACATTTCGACCCCCAGCAAGTGCAAGTCAGTACTTTGCTATCGATTAAAACTGGGGCTTGCCCAGAAGATTGTAAGTATTGTGCGCAAAGCGCGCGCTATAAAACAGGACTAGAAACTGAAAAACTAATGGAAGTTCAGCAAGTTCTGGAGTCTGCGAAAAAAGCTAAGCAAGCAGGTTCAACTCGTTTTTGTATGGGCGCGGCATGGCGCAATCCGAAAGAACGCGATATGCCTTATCTTGAAATGATGGTAAAAGAAGTGAAGTCATTAGGGATGGAAACCTGTATGACTTTAGGGATGATTGATAATTCTCAAGCTCAACGCTTAGCAGAAGCCGGGTTAGATTATTATAATCATAACCTTGATACCTCTCCTGAATACTATGGCAATATTATTACGACTCGCAGTTATCAAGACCGCTTAAATACACTCGAAAATGTCCGAGACGCAGGGATCAAAGTCTGCTCTGGTGGGATTTTAGGCTTAGGCGAAAAAGTCAGTGACCGAGCGGCCTTATTGGTGCAACTGGCAAATTTACCTAAACCGCCAGAAAGTGTGCCGATCAACATGTTGATGAAGGTTGAAGGAACCCCGATGGCAGATAACGAAGATGTCGATGCGTTTGATTTTATTCGTACTATTGCCGTTGCACGTATCATGATGCCAACGTCATACGTTAGGCTGTCGGCAGGCCGTGAATACATGAATGAGCAAACTCAGGCATTATGTTTTATGGCCGGTGCGAACTCAGTATTCTATGGGTGTAAATTATTAACGACGCCAAATCCTGATGAAAACAAAGATTTAGCACTATTTAGAAAACTGGATATTAACCCTGAGCGAATTGAAACTGACGAAGGGGATAACCATCAAGCCGCTAAGTTAGCCGAAACGTTGTTAACCGCCGATAACCCTCAATTTTATAACGCAGCAGTATAATGACTTGGCAATCATTTATACAAAACCAGATAGAGCAGCGTAAGCAGGCTTCTATCTGGCGTCAACGGCAGTGTATTGATAGTGCCAATGGTCGTTCGCTTTTTCTGGCTGGAAAAGAATTTCTTAATTTCTCATCCAATGATTATTTGGGATTAGCCCATCATCCTCAAGTGGTTGCCGCGTGGCAACGTGGGGCTGATGAATATGGTGTGGGTAGTGGAGGATCGGGCCATATTACAGGGTTCACCAAAGCACATGATAAATTAGAGCAAGCTCTCGCTGATTGGCTCGGCTACCCAAAAGCCTTATTGTTTATTTCAGGCTTTGCCGCGAACCATGCGGTGATCACGGCATTAATGTCGGAAAATGATCGTATTTTAGCGGATAAACTTAGTCATGCATCGATAATGGAGGCCTCGATTCATTCAGGGGCTCAATTAAGGCGCTTTAAGCATAATAACCCTCTATCACTTGATAACTTAATCCAAAAACCCGTTTCGGGAAAAACGCTTGTCGTCACAGAAGGCGTTTTTAGTATGGATGGCGATAGTGCTCCACTTCAACAATTGCAGGAAATCGCTAGAAATCAGCATGCTTGGCTGATGGTTGATGATGCACACGGTATTGGTGTTATCGGAGAACAAGGCCGTGGTAGTTGCTTCGCGAATGGGGTTAAACCTGAAATTTTAGTCGTGACATTTGGTAAAGCGTTTGGTTTAAGTGGCGCATCGGTATTGTGTGATGAGCCAACGGCTGAATTTTTTGTCCAATCCGCACGCCATTTAATTTATAGCACTTCAATGCCTCCGGCTCAGGCTGTCGCGCTTCTAGCGGCAGTTGAGCAAATTCAGCTCGCAGATCAAGCACGAGAAGACCTTAACCAACATATTGCGTATTTTAGAAATAATGCTGATTTTAATGGCATGCAGCTGGCTAATTCAATGACGGCTATTCAACCATTAATTATCGGGGAAAACCAAGCTAGCCAACAGTTAGCCAATTTCTTACGCAAAAAAAATATTTGGGTGCAAGCGATCAGGCCGCCAACGGTTCCGCCTGGGAGTGCTAGGTTACGAGTCACATTAAGCGCTGCGCATCAACGTCAAGATATCGATCAATTATTGGAGGCTTTACATGACTTTATCGCTCAGTCGTGAAAAGCATAAAATTGCAGCGGCATTTGGCCGTGCGGCTAAAAGTTATGACTCAGTGGCAAGTTATCAACGATCAACAGGAACACAACTGCTTGGTCAACTGACTTCAGTCTTAAACAGTTCAGAACTCACAGCACCATTACATATTTTAGATGCAGGGTGCGGTACGGGGTATTTTAGCCATAAACTGAAAAATCAAGGACATCACATCACGGCTTTAGATCTTTCTGCTGGTATGCTCGAAATGGCGCAAACGAAAGCTGTGGCTGATCATTATTTATGTGCTGATATAGAATCCATTCCGTTAGATTCACAAACCTTTGATGTGGTTTTTTCCAATTTATCGGTCCAATGGTGCCAAGATCTCAGCAAAGCATTAAGTGAATTATATCGAGTGACAAAACCGGGGGGAGTTGTGGTGTTCACCACACTTGCAGAGCATTCTCTCGCAGAATTGTCTTCAGCTTGGCATTCACTTGACGGCTATTCACATGTGAATTCCTTTCTCAGTGTTCAGCAGATACAAAATAGTTGTCAGTCATGGAGACATAAACTTATTTTTCAGAAGGATACCGTCTATTTTCCTGAATTAATAGCGTTGCTTCATTCATTGAAAGGCATTGGAGCGACACATTTGACTGCTGGGCGTAAAGCAGGGTTAATGACCCGCCAGCATTTGCAGCAACTTGCTTTGCTCTATCCAATGACAGAGCAAGGCTTACCTCTAACTTATCATACGGTGTTTGGAGCGATTTACCGTGACTAAAATGTACTTTGTAACAGGAACGGATACAGAAGTAGGGAAAACCGTTGTAAGTTGTGCTTTATTGCAAGCTGCGGGTTATCAAGGTTTGAATACGGTGGGCTATAAGCCTGTCGCATCTGGGAGTGAGCTCACGGCGGATGGCCTACGTAATAGCGATGCGTTGTTATTACAAGCCAATAGTCGAGTAAAATTACCCTATGAGGCGATTAACCCTATTGTATTTGAAGCGCCAACTTCACCGCACATTATCAGTGAGAAATTAAATCAACCCATTGAATTTTCAGTGATAAATAAAGGGTTGGTTTATTTGAAGTCCCAAGCGGATTGGTTATTAGTCGAGGGGGCTGGTGGATGGTATACTCCGTTATCTGTAGAAAAAACTTATGCAGATTGGGTGATTGAACAGCAACTCCCCGTTATTTTAGTTGTTGGTGTTAAGTTAGGCTGTATAAACCATGCATTGTTAACCATGGAATCTATCGAAGCTGCAGGTTTACTCGTAGCCGGCTGGGTTGCCAATGAAGTTGAACCCGCAGGTATTTTCCAAGAGCAATATTTGTCAACACTTAACCGAATGATCAAAGCACCTTGTTTAGGGGTGATCCCACACCAAAAAACACTCAACGGTAAATTAGGAAGCTATTTGGATCTTTCTTTATTAACTATTTGATTATATAAAAATATCAATACTTTTCCCCAAGCCACACTCAATGCTTGGGGCTGATCAATTGTTAAATAGGGAGCCGATCTTTTTTAACGTTCTCAACTAAAATACTGTCAAGTATTTCAGTAAAAATACCACTCAGATCTTAATAAAAAATATAAAATCTGTTTTTCATAGCAGTTACTACTTAAAAATTTTTTCATTAAACTGCCATCTTTTTGTCATTTTGCCTCCATTGAGCAAATCTTAGAGATCCTGTGAATCCATGAGCTCTAAGGGCTTCAAGAGTTATCCACCATTTCTGTGGATAACCTTGTGTATTAACGTTATAAAACAAGTTCTACGCTAGGTGACAAGCGGCTTTGGGTTTATTTGATGTGATTCTGGACTTTAAACTAATCTATAATAAATACAAATGGTTAAATAAAATCAAGCCTTCAATTTGTATTTGAGGTATGGCATAAAAATGCAATAGCATAAAATATAAAGTTTCAAAAAGGTCAAGTACTTTTTTGGGGATAACATTTTTATAAACATATCAGAGCGGAGATTAACAGAAAATTTAGCTTCAATACTTGAAGCTGGTTTTTTATCCAGTATTATATTGGAAGAAACTTGTTAAGGGGCGTTAATATGAGTAAGGATTTTAAGCTGTATTCTGATTTTCAGCCGGGAGGGGACCAACCCGAAGCTATCCATAAATTAAGGGAAGGGCTACAAGATGGACTTGCTCATCAAACTCTATTAGGCGTAACGGGGTCCGGTAAAACGTTCACTATTGCCAACGTCATTGCGCAAGAGAACCGGCCCACCATGCTAATGGCGCATAATAAAACCTTAGCGGCACAGCTTTATAGTGAAATGAAAGCCTTCTTCCCAGATAACGCTGTGGAATATTTCGTTTCTTACTATGACTATTATCAGCCTGAAGCTTACGTCCCAAGCTCAGATACTTTCATTGAAAAAGACGCCTCTGTAAACGAACATATTGAGCAAATGCGTCTATCTGCGACTAAGGCCTTACTCGAACGCCGCGATGTAATTGTGGTGGCTTCTGTATCAGCTATTTATGGTTTGGGTGACCCTGACAGCTATTTAAAAATGATGTTGCACCTAACGGATGGCATGATCATCGACCAGCGCTCAATTTTAAGGCGTTTAGCGGACTTACAATATACGCGTAATGACCAAGCCTTCACGCGAGGGACTTTCCGTGTTCGCGGCGAAGTTATCGATATTTTCCCAGCGGAATCAGACGAATATGCCTTACGCGTTGAGCTATTTGATGACGAAGTTGAACGGTTATCATTATTTGACCCATTGACAGGTCAAATACAACATCGTGTTCCTCGCTTTACCGTTTATCCAAAAACGCACTATGTCACACCGAGAGAACGTATCCTTGAAGCAATGGAACAAATTAAGGTTGAATTAGCGGATAGGCGAAAAGTATTACTGGAAAACAATAAACTACTTGAAGAACAGCGTATTACCCAACGAACACAATTCGACTTAGAAATGATGAATGAGCTCGGTTATTGTTCAGGTATCGAAAACTATTCGCGCTACTTATCGGGTCGTGCGCCCGGTGAACCACCTCCGACATTATTCGATTACTTGCCTGCAGATGGCTTGCTAGTGGTAGATGAGTCTCACGTTACCATCCCACAAATAGGCGCGATGTACAAAGGGGACCGCTCAAGAAAAGAGACCTTAGTTGAATATGGTTTTCGTCTTCCTTCTGCATTAGATAACCGGCCAATGCGTTTTGAAGAATTCGAAGCTTTAGCGCCGCAAACTATTTATGTTTCAGCAACACCGGGTAACTATGAGCTTGATAAATCAGGCAATGAGGTGATTGAGCAAGTTGTTAGGCCTACAGGCCTACTTGACCCGATAATTGAAGTTCGCCCAGTTTCTACCCAAGTAGATGATTTACTGTCTGAAATTCGTATACGTGTGCAGAAAAATGAACGTGTGTTAGTCACCACATTAACTAAACGTATGGCCGAGGATTTAACGGAATATCTCGAAGAACACGGGGAGCGAGTTCGTTATCTTCACTCAGATATCGATACAGTCGAGCGCGTGGAAATTATTCGCGACTTGCGGCTTGGTGAGTTTGATGTGCTGGTTGGGATCAACTTATTAAGAGAAGGCTTGGATATGCCAGAGGTATCTCTGGTGGCTATTTTAGACGCGGATAAAGAAGGTTTCTTGCGTTCGGAACGTTCGCTTATTCAAACCATAGGGCGTGCGGCTCGTAACTTAAATGGTAAGGCAATCCTCTATGGAGACAGGATCACCAACTCCATGCAAAAAGCGATTGCAGAAACAGAGCGTCGCCGTGCTAAACAAATGGCGTTCAACGAAGAACATGGCATTGTTCCACAAGGGTTGAATAAGAAAATCGGTGATATTCTGCAAATTGGTCACAAAGTGGGTGGCAAAGGAAAAAGTCGCACGAAAGACAATACCAAAAATAATAATTCGGTTGATATTCAATCAATGTCAACAAAAGAATTGGAGCAACGGATTTCGCAACTTGAAGCGCAAATGTATAAACATGCTCAAGATCTTGAATTTGAAGCGGCTGCGCGAGTCAGAGACGAATTGCAGGAGATACGCTCCCAGTTTATCGCTAATTCCTAATTTTCATCATTTTCTTCATACTTCGCGTTGTGGGGGTGTTGGCTTCGTTCAGTCACTCGGGTCACATACTTTATGTATGCTCCCCGAGCTGCCTTCACTTGCCGCCTACCCACAACGCAAAGTATTTTGAAAATAGATTTTGTGGAAATACGGGAAACAAAGGGCTAATTTTAGGGAAGGTTTTCCGCTGCGGGTATTTAGCAGCGGAATGGCGGTTGGGGATTATAACAAGTTGATGGTTTCTTCGATGGCTTGCAGTAACAGCTTTCTATCATGGCGATACGGAATATCGTCAGCTTCGAGTACCCGTTGGATTATTTTGCGGTCAGGGCTGATATTATTGGTTTGTGTGCGTGGGCCAAGGATTAACGCATCAATTTTTTGGCAGCCAATATACTGTTCCATCATTTTTAGTTTGTCAGGTAAAGACAGGTTTGCAGCAGGGGAGCTAATTTCTTTCGCTAAATTGCCAATATAAATCATCGGGGCTTTACATTCGCGTAGTGCAGCCGCAATTTCATCCAAAAGTAATAATGGCATTAAACTAGTAAAAAAACTGCCAGGGCCGATAATAATTAAGTCTGCTTGGTGGATAGCCTGCAAGGCTTCTTTAGTTGCCTTGACTGTTGGATACAAACGTAACTCTTGTGGGATTTCATGTAAGGCATCAACATTCACCTCACCGTACACTTCATTACCCATTTCATCGACAGCCATTAAATCAACAGGAGATTCCGACATCGGGATCAACTGCGCATCGACTTTTAGCATATTACGGATAAGATTTATGGCTTCTAGTGGTCGCACACTTAAGTGATCTAATGATTTTAACATTAAATTACCTAAATTATGGCCTGAAAGCTCACCATTTCCGCTAAAACGGTATTCAAACATCGCTGAAGCAATGGACGGCTCAGTAATTAGCTGATTTAAACAGTTACGCATGTCTCCCCAAGCTATCCCACCTTCAGAGCGACGAATACGACCAGTCGAGCCCCCATTATCGGTTGTGGTGACAATACCCGTTAAACGAGAACCTAAAGAAGAAAGTGAAGACATCACGCGACCAAGCCCATGGCCGCCACCTAAAGCGACAACATGTTTGAGATCCGCCAGACTACAATTCGGCATAGTGTTCCTATATCAGTTAATTTTCAGTACTTATAAAAGCAAGTAAACCAGCGAGTTACGAAATACGTTTTTTACGCTAATGCCCGTTTTATGGCGACTAAAATAAATTGGGCGTTAATCTACCATAAAACATCATTCTTGGCTTAAGTACCGTGACAAAAAACAATAAAAGAGACGATTCTGTATTGGTGTGTAATTCCAAGGTATCTTCATCTGTCGCCTAATCACAACTAACAACGCAAATTATTTAGCGTTTTGATTAATGAATTCTGTGCTTCACTATTTATTTTTAATTGATATGCCAATTATTCAATTTGAAATATCGGTTTTGATAAGCGTTAAGTGCTGATATTTATAACGTAAACAATCAGATGGGGAGCTTGCTCCCCATTTTAGATCTATATCAATAAATGTTTAATTAAATAGTTAGGGATGTTAATCAATTAGTATGAAATTATACGGTTTGAAACCACTCAAAATGGAAAATTGTCATTGATAATAATAGCTTCGGTGATTCAACTATGTCTTTTGTAAGTCGTTGTATATAATGATATATATCGAATTGCAATTCGCTTTTTCAATTTCTATCGGCTAGAATCCTTACATAAATTAAGTGAACAGAGTGACGCATTTTGCAGTTTAAAATCAGTGACTCGGTTCCAGATAAAACTCCTAGCCTTTGCGTCTAAGTTTGAACGACTGAATATGATGCACTGGCCGTGGCCTAGAGCCACCAGGGTGCAAGATAGAAATGTCTGCATCTCCCGTACTTGGAAAGGTGTGATTATGCAGCAACTTGTCGATCAATTTGACCGGAAATTTTATTATCTTCGGCTTTCTATAACAGATGTTTGCAACTTTCGTTGCACATACTGCCTACCCGATGGCTACAAGCCAAGCGGTCGCCATGAATTCTTAACATTAGATGAAATTCGTCGTATCAGTACGGCATTTGCAGAATTAGGCACAGAAAAAGTGCGTATTACGGGCGGTGAGCCGACTATGCGCAAAGATTTCAGTGATATTATTGCTGCCATCAATGAAAATGAATCAATCAAAAAAATAGCCGTAACAACCAACGGCTACCGTATGGCGCGAGATGTGCATGAATGGAAAGCCGCAGGGTTGAACGCCATCAATGTGAGCGTTGACAGCTTAGATCCACGCCAATTTGCGGCCATCACAGGGCAAGATAAATTCTTTCAGGTGATGAAAGGCATTGATGCCGCCTTTGAAGCAGGCTTCGAAAAAGTAAAAGTCAATGCAGTGCTCATGAAAAATGTCAATGATATTGCGTTGAAGTCATTCCTAAATTGGATCAAGCACCGACCAATTCAATTACGTTTTATTGAACTCATGGAAACCGGTGATGGAAGTGATATCTTCCAACGCTTTCATATTTCAGGCGAAACTATTCGCGAACGTTTAATCGAAGAAGGCTGGTATATGCTTCCTCGTTCTCGTAGTGATGGGCCAGCTCAAGTCTTTAGTCATCCAGATTACCAAGGCGAAATTGGGCTTATCATGCCTTACGAAAAAGATTTTTGCCAAAGTTGTAACCGCTTACGCGTTTCCTCACTAGGAAATCTCCATTTATGTTTATTTGGTGAAAATGGTATTCCACTTCGTGATTTATTGGGCGCAGATGACCAAAACGAAGCGTTAAAAGCGCGTATTCAACGGGGCTTACACCATAAACGAGAAACCCATTTTCTGCATATGGGCGATAGCGGAATTACACCAAATTTATCCGTAATCGGCGGTTAACTCTTTTTTATTTCAGGAGAAAATATGTCCCAACTGACTCACCTCAATGCGTCGGGCGAGGCGCATATGGTTGATGTTTCAGCCAAAGCTGAAACTGTCCGTGAAGCTCGCGCAGAAGCTTATGTCACCATGAACCCAGCAACCTTAACGATGATTGTCGATGGTAGCCATCATAAAGGGGATGTGTTCGCCACGGCACGTATTGCGGGTATTCAAGCGGCAAAAAACACTTGGCAGCTTATCCCATTATGCCACCCATTGTTGTTAACCAAAGTTGAAGTGACCTTGAAAGCGGAACCTGAACATAACCGCGTCCGTATTGAAACTTGTTGCCGGTTAACAGGGAAAACAGGGGTAGAAATGGAAGCGTTAACAGCCGCATCCGTTGCTGCGTTGACGATTTATGACATGTGTAAAGCCGTGCAAAAAGATATGGTGATTGGCCCTGTTCGTTTATTAGAGAAAACAGGCGGCAAATCTGGACATTTTAAGGTGGAATAATGATCACAGTATTATTTTTTGCTCAGGTACGTGAGCTAGTTGGAACGGAACGTTTAGAACTTACAGACTCGTACCAAAAAGTGGAAGACTTGCGCCAAGCACTTTCACAAAAAGGGGATCGTTGGGCGTTGGCACTTGAAGATGGCAAATTACTTGCCGCTGTTAATCAATCATTTGTTTCACTAGACCACCCTCTCTCAGAAGGGGACGAAGTGGCATTTTTCCCACCTGTCACTGGGGGGTAATATGGAAAACACCCATATTGCAGTACAAACTGAAAATTTTAGTGTTGGTGAGCAATATCAATGGCTTGCACAGTGTGATAGTGATGGCGCAGTGGTGACTTTTACGGGGAAAGTGCGTAACCATAATTTAGGTGACAGCGTTGCGGCATTAACACTCGAACACTACCCAGGAATGACTGAAAAAGCGTTAGCGAATATAGTCATAGAAGCAAAAGAGCGTTGGCCATTGCAGAGAGTTAGTGTGATCCACCGCATTGGCACCTTACAACCCGGCGAAGAAATTGTTTTTGTTGGGGTCACGAGTGCTCATCGTAATGCTGCATTTCAAGCGGCTGAATTTATTATGGATTACTTAAAAACGAAAGCCCCATTTTGGAAAAAAGAAACCTTACCTGAAAATGAACGTTGGGTGGAAGCGAAAGAAACTGACGAGGCGTCTGCAAACCGTTGGTAATCGCATTTTTTCCGCTAAAAAATACGAATTTGCTGAATGGTATTGTCAAAAGAATGTGTTAGACTTTGGTTAATTTCTCCGATTGCAGTATTTTTACTGGGTCGATTTTTCTTTTAGCGAAAGGGTAACCATCATGGGTCAGTTTGATCAACGTAATGATTCTCTTGTCCAGGGTGCCAATACTGGCGTTCAGGCATTTATGTCGCAAGTATACGGCTGGATGACAGTCGGTCTACTGCTGACAGCTTTTGTGGCATGGTATTCTGTAAGCAGTGGTTTGTACTACACCATTGCAACCAATAAGATTCTCTTTTTTGGAATGATTATTGCTGAACTTGGTTTAGTGATGGGCATTTCATTCTTGCTGCAAAAAATTAGTGGCATGGCAGCAACGGGCATGTTTATGCTCTATTCATTGCTCACCGGCTTAACGATTTCAGTTATTCTTGCCGCATATACTGGTGAGTCCGTTGCGGGCACATTTGTCATTACTGCGGTAATGTTTGGTGCATTAAGTTTCTACGGCTATACCACTAAACGTAGCTTAACAGGTATGGGTAACTTCCTGTTTATGGCGCTGATTGGTATTGTTGTCGCTTCTTTGGTTAACATCTGGCTGCAAAGCACCATGATGTATTGGGTGATCACTTACGGTGGTGTTTTACTGTTTGCTGCTTTAACTGCTTATGACACTCAAAAACTGAAAGAAATGGGTTCACAAATTGATGAAGACGACAGAGAAACAATGCGTAAATACTCTATTATGGGTGCATTATCTCTGTATTTAGACTTCATTAACCTGTTCTTAATGTTGCTGCGTATCTTTGGTGACCGTCGCTAATTTGAGTGGCTTTCCTCATTACTCAGTGAAATGAGGGGATAGAAGTCGTTAAAATTGAAAACCCTTGTTACTTTGGTAACAAGGGTTTTTTGATCTAAATACTATCGTAAAATATGATTTGAATATTATTAACTTGTTTGTGATTCAAGGCGTTAATGATAGTTCCAATGCTTTTAATTGTATTTTCAAAGTGTAATATTATTTTTTTTGATCACGCTATTTTCTTCCTAAATAAGTAATAGGCCACTGAACTGGTGATTATCGCAATGATGAATAATGGCCATAAACTATGGAAGATAACTGAAAAATCAGCATTTTTTAGGTATATCTGTTTGGTGATTTCAGTGAAATGACGAATTGGGTTAATCCAAGTGATTTGTTGTAGCCAAATTGGCATGTTTTCGACTGGGGAAATATAACCTGATAGCAGCACTGCTGGCATCATAAATACAAATACCCCAATGAACGCTTGTTGCTGAGTTGAACACAGTGCTGAAATAAGTAAACCAAACCCCACCAAGGACAACCCATAGAATAACATGGTGGCATAAAAGAGGAGTAGGGAGCCAGCAAAAGGAATTTGATAGCAAAAGATCCCAATAACTAGGACCAAACTTGCCTGTGCAGTCGCTACTATCAATGCAGGCACCGCCTTACCAATAAATATTTGCCAAGTGGTAAGGGGAGAAACGAGCAATTGGTCCAGGGTGCCTTGTTCTCTTTCCCTCGCGATAGAAAGAGATGTCACAATCAGTACCCCGATCGTAGTTATCAAAGCTACTAATGAAGGCACAATAAACCACTTATAATCTAAATTGGGGTTGTACCAATTACGAACGATTAATTCACTGTTATTTGGCAAAGTCTGTGATTGCGTTAGCTCATGTTGGTATTGAGTGACAATTTGTGCAACATAATTTGCTGCAATTTGCGCACTATTTGAATTACGTCCATCAAGGAGTAACAGCATATTAGCGTTATGGTGGCTTGCAATATCAGCACTAAAGTTTTGCCCAAAACGGACAACCAGCAGAGCCTTACGGTTATCGAGCGTTTCACGAATTTCATGTTCATTCTTCAATAATAAAACTTGAGAAAACGCACTGGCTTTGGCGAGACGTTGAGTCAACTCGATAGAATGCTCACCACTGTCTTGGTCAAAAATTGCAATGGTGGTGTTAGTGACCTCAAGAGTGGCAGCCAGAGGAAATAAAATCATCTGAAATATCACGGGTAAAATCAAAATAGCCCGTGTTTGTGGTTCTTGAAGTAATGATTGAAGCTCTTTCATAATTAAGGTGTATAGGCGATAAAACATAACTTCACCTCAATCCAAACGACGGCGAGTTTTTAGCGCCGTCAGTCCAATAAATAGTGTTGCAGAAGCGATGAGTAGCAGGAAATCTATCAATAAAACAATATAGATATCACCCGCAAGAAAGAGAGTTTGTAAGCTGCTGACAAAGTACCGAGCAGGGATAAAATAAGTCACAGCTTGAATAATGGCTGGCATACTATCAATTTCAAAAATAAACCCAGATAACATGATAGCAGGTAAGAAAGCGGCATTCAGAGCAACCATCGCTGCATTAAATTGGTTACGAGTAATTGTTGAAATCAATAACCCCATCCCTAATGCCGTTGCCAAATAAAGGCTGGTAATGACAAATAATACCAATAGAGAGCCGCGATAAGGTACTCCTAAGACAAATGTGGTGACAAACATGCATAACACCATCACAAAAGTACCAAGCACTTGGTAAGGCAATAATTTTGAAAGTAATAACTCAGTTTTAGTGATTTGGGTTGAAAGCAATGCTTCCATCGTGCCACGTTCCCATTCTCTTGCGATAACTAAAGAGGTCAAAATAGCACCAACTACGGTAATAATGATGCTAATTGCCCCTGGAATAATAAAATGCTGACTAATTGCCGCTTCATTAAACCAATAGCGCATATTGAGCTCAATTAGTGGGTCTGTTGGGTAGCCTTTATTTTCCCCTTGCTGCACCAGCCACGTTTGCCACACACCTTGAGTATAAGCTTGCACAAAGTTAGCCGTATTCGGTTCGCTGCCATCAGTAATGACTTGAATTGCGGCATGACCTTGTTTTTGCAGCAATTGGGCTGAAAAATTTACAGGAATGACGATAATGCCGCGAATTTCACCCGCTTGCATTTTATCGATTAATAAATGGCGGTTATTACTAATAGTCGCATCGATAAATGGCGAACCAGTGAAGGTATCAACCAATTCACGAGCTTGCGAACTTTGTTGCTCAAGTAAAATACCGACACGTAATTTACTTGAGTCTAAATTGATACCATAACCAAAAATAAATAGTAACATCAATGGAATAAGCACAGCTATAAGAGCGCTGCTAGGATCCCGCACAATTTGTTTACTTTCTTTCCAGCATAGTGCTTTAAGCCTACGCCATGAAAAATGAGAAGCGGTGTGAGTCATAGTGCCTCCTGTTGCTTATCATAATTCATGATTAGCTCGATGAATGCATCTTCCATGGATGGGTCAGGGTTTTCAGCACTTGCGACTTGCTGTTTCAGTTCATCAGGGGTTCCTGCCGCAATAATTTTTCCATGGTAAACCAGCCCGATACGGTCACAATACTCTGCCTCATCCATAAAGTGAGTCGTGACCATAACGGTAACACCTTTATCAACCATTCCATTGATATGTAACCAAAATTCTCTACGAGTTAGTGGGTCAACACCTGAGGTTGGCTCATCTAAAAATAAGATATCAGGCTCATGCATTAATGAGCAGGCGAGGGCTAAACGCTGCTTATACCCCAGAGGGAGGGATTCAGTCACCTGATTGATAATCGGTTTGAAATTAAAGGCCTCAACCATTTCTTGGATTTTTTTGGTTTGTTGTTGATGATGTAAACCATAAACACCCGAAAAGAATTTCAGGTTTTGCCCCACTTTTAGGTTACCGTACAGCGAGAACTTTTGTGCCATATAGCCAAGGTGCTGCCTGACTTTGTTTGAACTCGTTTTTAAATCCATTCCAAGAACGAGTGCTTGCCCATCTGTTGGCTTCATTAACGCACACATCATTTTAAAAGTTGTCGATTTTCCCGCACCATTTGGCCCCAATAAACCAAAAATTTCTCCTCGTTTAACTTGGAAATTTACGGTATCAGTTGCCGCAAATTGGCCAAATTTTTTGGTTAAATTACGCGCTTCTATGACGGTTTCTTCAGGATTAGGTGGAATTTGCGGTACGATAGCGGCTAATTCCGAACGATGAGATGGGCCCCCGCCTAATAAGTCAATAAACGCATCTTCAAAACGTGGCTGTGCTTCAATGAGTTTTCCATCTGCCATATTTAATGCAGTTAATAAATTTGTCTGTGATGCATTAGGCTTCAAAATTAAGCGAATATAGCGGCCTTGGATTACACCATCGGTGGTTTCTGGTAATACGAGTGCGTTTTGTAATACAGTGCGTTTTTGTGTGGCTGGTACATCAAGTAAAAACGAGCGTCCCGCCATTTTTTCAGTTAATAACTCGGGCTTGCCTGCATAAAGCTGTTTGCCTTTATTTAATAGCAGCACATTTTTACATTGCTGAGCTTCATCTAAATAGGAAGTACTCCAAAGAATGAGCATTCCATCATCGGCAAGAGTATGAACCATTTGCCATAGTTCGCGTCGAGCGATGGGGTCAACACCAACACCGGGTTCGTCGAGTAAAAGGACCTTGGGTTTTCCTAATAATGTACAGGCTAACCCGAGTTTTTGCTTCATCCCCCCCGATAATTTACCGGCTAGCCTATTGGTAAAAGGGGCTAGGCTGGTGAAAGAAAGCAGTTGCTGATAGGTTTTTTGGCGCTCTTCGCCGAGTACGCCACGCAAATCTGCGTACAAATTTAAATTTTCTTGTACGGTCAGGTCTTCATATAAACCAAATTTTTGGGGCATATAACCAAGGCCAGCTCGCATAGCAATGCTGTCGTCGATAGGGTCGAGCCCCATCACGCTAATTTTCCCTGCATCTGGTTTTAATAGCCCTGCAATCATGCGCATTAAAGTTGTTTTTCCTGCACCATCAGGGCCGACAAGGCCTGTTACAGAGCCCCCATGAATATCGATTGTTAAGCTTTCAACGGCTGGAGTATCCAAGCCAACAAATGTTTTCTCGACATTGGATAGGCGGATACTGTAATCATCACTCATAGCAAACTCTTACTGTTTATTATCAGTAAATTGAATAGTTACAGGCATACCTTGGCGTAAAGCATCATCTGCATCATTGACGACGATACGTAGTCGATAGACTAAATCGGTTCGTAAATCCGGTGTTTGTACGCTTTTAGGGGTAAACTCGGCGGTAGGGGAAACAAACCCGATGGTACCATGGTAAGGCTGATTTGGGCGGCTATCCGTATACAGCAAGACTTCTCTACCGGGGATGGCATCACCGAGGTGCGGTTCGCTAACATAGGCTCTGACCCAAACAGGATTTGTTAAAGTGACGCTAAATACGGTATTACCTGTACCGATGATTGTGCCAGGTTCGATTGCTCGGGTTAAAATAGTCCCAGAGGAAGGTGCAGTTAAAACGGTGTCTTGTAAGTCGAGTTCAGCTTGAGCGACAGCCGCTTCGGCTTGTAACCATTCGCCTCGAGCGGCAGCTATCTCTTCTTGGCGAAAACCGCTTTGGTATTGATTTAGTTTATCTTGTGCCGCTTGAAGGGCGGCAAATGCTTGGTTTCGATTGTTCTTCGCGTTATCTAAATCATTAGCTGAAATAACGCGGGAGGCAGCAAGCCCTTGCTGACGTTTATAGAAGTTATCGGCATATTGCCAAGCCGCTTGTTTTTGAGCCACTTCAGCTTCAACTTGTGCAACCTCTTGAGTACGGTAACCACTTTCTTTTAAAGCAAGTTGGGCTTTGGCGCTGTCACGCACCCCTTTGGCTTTATTTAACGCGTTAATGTAGGGGGCATCATCCAGTAGGCCAAGTTGCTCGCCTGCAATAATTTTTGCACCTTCATCAACGCTTAGGGATTTGAGCTTACCTGACACTCGAAAACCAAGATTTACCGTTCGGACATCAACATTGCCGTAGAGTGTTAATATTTTGTCTTGCTGTGATTGATAGTAGTAATAACCACCAATTGCAGCACCGATTAATATGAGAATAATGAAAACAACAACAGAACGGTTTTTATTGCTCATAGCTAACCTTACTTAAAGAATCAACGATATGAAAACAAAATTTGTTGTTAGAGGCCGCTGTTTTTAATGAAGAAATGTGGCACCAGCTGCAATAAAATCACCAGCCTCTAGTTATTATCAATGTGAATGAATCACTTTAATTATTTTATCATATCACTTTTCATATTGTTTGCGATGGCGTAAGCCTGCTAATAATATATTTGTATGTTCAATAAGAACTTGATTAATAATTTTAAATTCATTTTCATTGATATGTTTCCAACCCGTTTGGCGTAACAAAGTTTCTCGAGCAATTCGAAATGAAAGTGTTTCGCCAAGGATTGCGTGTGTGTGGATTAGCGTTGTTAAATGATTGGGGTCAGCACCAATGTAAATCGCAATCAAGCGGTTTAGGCGCGAATGTATTGGGCCTAAAGCCTGTTCATGGATTACCGTATAGGCTTCGGTCGGGTTGAGTTGTTCACGTGCTAATATCCGAGAAAAACTTAAATTTTTCTTTTCCAACTGAAAATGATTATAGGCAATGACTGTTTTTTGTAGTAAATCAAGTGCATCATCAGTTACTTGTACTGACAAAGGTTGATTTAGAAAGTTGTCAATTGCTTGAAAAACATCATGGAAATCGTCCCGAATAGTTTTTGCGATAAGCTGAGCTACCGCTAAGTAAAGACCTTCTTTTGAGCCAAAATAATAAGAAATTGCGGCAATATTTTGCCCTGATGCCTGTGCGATCTTGCGTGTAGTAGCGCCATCAAGCCCTTGTTCTCCATATACATCAGCAGCAGTGAGAAGCAATTGCATTTTCGCATTTTCTCCTCGCAACGTTGACGATGAACCTGTATTCATAACCATTCCTTTAAAAATTCAGAATTAAATAACACCTAATTAGCTCTTAATGGCTTTTCATTTTTATAAAAAGTAAAAAACGACATCTCATAGTACAATGTAAGTATATATACTATGTGGGTCGGATTTTATATTAATTTATTAACCAAACTAAATTAATATATTTATCATCTGTAAATAATGTTAGAATTTTACACAGTGTCGCACGGCAGTTTGCGCTTTTTCTTCTGACTCACTTCCCCCATAACTGCCACATTCAATTTGAAGCGGTGAAGCCCGGAGTAATTTAATTTGACTACTTTTTCAGACCTCGCGTTAAACGAGGAAATTTTGCTTGCCATTAATGAATTAGGTTATGAAAGCCCTACGCCTATTCAACAACAAGCTATCCCAGCCGTGCTTGCAGGAAACGACCTTTTAGCTAGCGCCCAAACTGGTACAGGTAAAACAGCGGGTTTTACATTGCCAATTTTACAGAAGCTTATTACAACTCCTCGAGCAGGAAAGGATCGCAAGCCTATTCGTGCGTTAATTTTGACGCCAACAAGGGAGCTTGCAGCGCAAGTTGCTGAAAATGTAAAAGAATATAGCCGTCACCTGCGTATTCGTTCTTTTGTCGTCTTTGGTGGGGTAAGTATTAACCCACAAATGATGAAGTTACGTGGCGGGGTTGATATCTTAATTGCAACTCCGGGGCGCTTATTAGATTTAGAACACCAAAATGCAGTAGATCTTTCCCAAGTCGAAGTTTTTGTTCTGGATGAAGCTGACCGTATGTTAGATATGGGGTTCATTCATGATATTCGTAGGGTGATTAATAAATTACCTAAAAAACGTCAAAACTTATTGTTCTCAGCGACGTTTTCTGACGAAATCAAACAATTGGCGAATAAATTACTCAATAACCCTGTAACTATTGAGGTTGCTCCGCGAAACTCAGCTTCTGAGCAAGTGACTCAATATGTTCATCTGGTTGATAAAAAACGAAAAGCGGAATTACTTTCGTTTATGATTGGCCGTGAAAACTGGCAACAAGTTCTTGTTTTTACACGTACAAAACATGGTGCAAACCGTCTCGCTGAGCATTTAAATAAAGATGGTGTCAAAGCTGCTGCTATCCATGGTAACAAGAGCCAAGGGGCTCGTACTCGTGCATTAGCTGATTTTAAATCTGGGGATATTCGTGTGTTAGTGGCAACGGATATTGCAGCTCGTGGCCTTGATATTGAACAGCTTCCTTATGTGGTGAATTTTGAGCTTCCTAATGTTGCAGAAGACTATGTTCACCGTATCGGTCGTACAGGCCGTGCAGAAGCAACTGGGATGGCAGTTTCCTTAGTATGTATCGATGAGGCTAAGTTACTCAAGGATATTGAAAAATTATTGAAAAAATCGATTCCATTGATGGCGATTGAAGGCTATGAGCCCGACCCCTCCATAAAGGCGGAGCCTATTCAAAAAACACCACAACGCAATGAACGTCGTTCAGGTGATAGAAACCAAGGTAAACCACCACGTCGCAGTAATTCGCCATCGTCAAAGCCTAGTTCAGGGAAGGGGGCAAGTTCCCCATGGAAAAACGCCCAGAAAAAAGTCAAACAAGGGCGAAGTGACAGTTAATCTTCCATAAAGCTTGTAGCTCTTTTTAATGTTAATGGCATTAACTAGAGCTACCTGTGAAACTATTTCAAGCCTGTCACTGGTCACCCCCATCTTAGAATTTTCCTGCTCATCTATTCAATAAACGGTATGATAAGCAGGTGTTATTACGTTTTTTGTGAGCCATTTATGCGCGTTTTATTAGCTCCTATGGAAGGAGTTTTAGACCCTTTAGTACGTTGTCTATTAAGCGAAGTTAATAACTATGACTTGTGCATAACAGAGTTTGTTCGCGTGGTTGATACTCTTTTACCGGCAAAAACTTTTTACCGTTTATGCCCTGAACTAAAACATGGCAGTCGTACCCCTTCAGGGACATTAGTTCGCGTGCAGTTATTAGGGCAACACCCTCAGTGGTTGGCAGAGAACGCAAACCGAGCGGTCGAGTTAGGATCTTGGGGGGTTGATTTAAATTGCGGGTGTCCATCAAAAACAGTTAATGGCCACGGTGGTGGTGCGACGTTATTGAAGCAACCTGATTTGATTTATCAAGCTGCGAAATCAATGCGTGAAGCAGTTCCAAAAGAATTACCTATTTCGGTTAAGGTTCGTTTGGGGTGGGACAGTTCTGAATTTGCTTATGAAATTGCAGATGCGGTTCAACAGGCGGGGGCAACAGAACTTACTGTCCATGGTAGAACCAAAGAAGACGGTTATAAAGCAGAGAGTATTAATTGGTCTGCCATTGGAGAGATCCGCCGTAAATTATCGATCCCAGTGATTGCTAATGGTGAAATTTGGGACTATGCAAGTGCACAGCGCTGCCTTGAAATCACAGGTTGTGATGCCGTGATGATTGGTCGTGGAGCACTAAACACCCCAAACCTAAGTCGAGTGGTCAAATTTAATGAATCTAAAATGCCTTGGGAGCAAGTTGGCAGGTTGTTATTAAAGTATACAGAACTTGAAAAACAAGGGGATACCGGCCATTACCATGCAGCTCGGATTAAGCAATGGCTAGGCTATTTACGTAAAGAATATCATCAAGCAGATGAACTTTTTTCTCAGGTTAGGTCGTTAAAAAATGCCCAACAGATTGCGCAAGTGATAACTGAAATTGTGAGCAATTAGTTATGAATAATGTTGATTGGCAAAATTTTATAGTTGCGAAATTAACTTATAGGGTCTTTACTTAATTGGTAGGAGAGCGATTTTATTTATTTAAAGCTCTACTATTATATGAGAACATTTTGACATTATAGTGAAATTACCTAGTCTGGGAGGCGTAAGATGGGTGTAATTGCTTGGATTATTTTTGGTCTAATTGCAGGTGTTTTAGCTAAGTGGCTGATGCCAGGTACTTATCACATGGGGTTCATTATGACCACCGTGCTGGGGATCGTTGGTGCCGTTGTGGGTGGTTACATCAGTACTTTCTTTGGTAAAGGAAAAGTTGATGGTTTCAACTTTGGGAGTTTTGTTGTCGCGGTTATCGGTGCGATTGTCGTACTGTTCTTAGCCGGGATATTTGCCAAATAACCATTTCCTCTACTTGGTAAATCTTCATTCTATAAGCCACTTAAATATCAAGTGGCTTATATTTTTATGGAAGAAGAGGATTACGACTCGATTGGCAGGCCGTTATCTTGCCCCCATTGGGCCCATGAACCATCATACAAACGCACGTTTTGGTTACCTAATAATGTTAATGCCATTAATACCACAGCTGCGGTCATTCCTGAACCACAGGTCATCACTGAAGGTGCATGGATATCGACACCTTGTTTAGTAAAAATAGCTTTAAGTTGCTCCGGTGATTTGAATTCACCCTTTTCAACGAGAAGATCCCATGGGACGTTTTTGCTCCCAGGAATATGCCCCATACGTAGACCCGGACGTGGTTCTGGCGCTTGAGCAAGAAAGCGTGGTTCTGCACGAGCATCAATAATTTGAATTTTTCCTTGATTTACAATATCAAGCATTTGCTCTTGATTCAGTGCGTTACTGTCTTTACGTGTGGCATGGAATTGCTTCGCAGCTGGCGGAGTAACTTCCCCGGACTGAACATCAAACCCTGCTGCTTTCCAAGCATCGATGCCACCGGCTAAAATTTTAACGTTTTTGCAGCCCATAGTGGTGAAAGTCCACCACGCTCTTGGGGATGAAAATAAGTTATTCTGCGAATAAATAATAACTTGGGTGTCATTACCTATGCCCATGGCACTAATTGCTTGGCTAAAAACATCGGCACTTGGCAGCATATGGGGTAAATCACAGCTTTTGTCTGCAATTTCATCTTGATGAAAGAACTGAGCGTTAGGAATATGTTCTTCTAAATATTGTTGGCGGCAATCATAAGGTGCGGTCGGTGGCGGAGAAGATGCATCGAGTACAATGATGTTATCATTAAATAGATGTAAATTTAACCATTGTGGGGTTACGAAATAATCGTTGTACATAAGCTATCTCCATCCTGGGCTGATAAATTATTTTAAAATTACTGAATTTGATTGGGTGCTGGCAGTGCTGAAGGGGATTGCGGTTGCCCTTGCTCAAGTGGTGTGGTTGAACGTGTATAAATGTTCATACCCGCTAAAACAATACCGCCTACAGAACCAAAAGCGCATAATGCGCAAAGTGCGATAACAACCTTTTTCATTTTCTATAGCCTGCCTAGTGATAAAAATCCAAATGATATAAGAACTCAAAGTATAACCGGATGAGTGTTGCAAACAAGTTAAAAGCTATTTTTTCTGTTGCAGAATGGGCGTTTTGCAAAAAGCTTCCCAATTTTTATGTATAATGGGTATTAATACAGTAGTTTTGCGAAGCGGTTGGCAAAAGCGTTTTTTACATATTCCGTATTGTTGTCAGTTTCGTTATCTTTCATTTTAACTTTGGTCACCTGCATAATTTATGTCCCTGTCGAATAAAACTAAAGAACAAATAACTCAGTGGTATAAAGGGTTGTCCGTACAAATTGACGGGTTTGTTTCCCGATCACCGCAGCGGCAGATGATCGCGCAAGTCGCAAAAAATTTAGCAGATGATGACGGCCGCCATTTGGTTATAGAAGCGCCTACTGGGGTGGGTAAAACGCTATCTTATTTAATACCAGGGATAGCGGTTGGTAGGGAAGAAGGTAAAACCTTAGTGGTCAGTACGGCGAATGTGGCATTACAAGACCAAATTTATAGTAAAGATTTACCCTTATTAAGCAAAATTATTCCTGATTTAAAATATACAGGGGCATTTGGGCGTGCTCGTTATGTTTGCCCTCGTAATTTAGAAGCTATTTGTGCCGCGGAAGGCGAACAAATTGATTTAATGTTATTGGTGGAAGATAAAACAGAAATTGCGAATAGTGAAGAGCGGGCTATTTGTCAGCAACTGCGGCATGACTTTCAGAGTTTTGCATGGGATGGGCTAAGGGATCACCACAAACGTGCATTTAGTGATAGCTTATGGCGCAAAGTCAGCACAGATAAAATGAATTGTTTAGGTCGTAATTGTCAATTTTATCAGCGTTGCCCATTTTTTATTGCTAGGCGGGAAATCGAAGATGCCGATGTGGTGGTTGCTAATCATGCGTTAGTTATGGCTGCAATGGAAAGTGAATCGGTATTACCTGACCCGAAAAATTTATTATTAGTGCTTGATGAAGGCCATCATGTTCCGGATGTTGCAAGGGATGCCCTTGAAGTTGAAGGCGAAATTACGTTAGTTCAACTAACGGCACAGCTTGATAGCTTTATTCAGCATGTTGGGCAGTACATGGGGCAATTTCGTCCGGCGAAGCCACCAAAGTTAGCTAACCCCGAACGGTTACAGCAACATGCAGAAAAATTACGTGAAACATTTCGTGATTTCTCATTATTAGCGAATGCATTATTACCAGAAACATCAAAAGAAACTGAATATTTATTTCCGCTTGGTGTATTGCCTGAAGCTATGCAACTGAGCTGTCAGGCCTTGTTTAAGCAAACTGATGCATTACAGGGACTGGCGGAAGCCATCTTAAATGATTTGACGGAACAAACTGCGAAGCAAGATATTGTCCGCTTACATCGCTCCATTATTGTGACTAGTAGGGCTATGGGGTACTTTGAAAATATGTCGAAGCTTTGGCGGTTGGCGGCATTAGAACAAAGTTCAGGTGCCCCTGTATCAAAATGGTTAAGTCGGCGTTATGAGAAAAACCAATCTCGCTTCTTTATGCATTGTGCAGGGATCCGAGTCAGCGAACAATTACAACATTTGTTATGGCGAAATGTTCCTCATATTGTGATTACCTCGGCAACACTGAGGTCATTGAACAGTTATTCACGTTTTATGGAACTTACTGGGTTATCCGAAAAAAGTGATGACCGCTTTGTGACATTATCTTCTCCTTTTAACCATGTTGAGCAGGGAAAAATTATTATTCCTAAAATGGAATATGAGCCAACGATAAACACTGAAGCTGAACACTTAGCGGAAGTGGCAGTATTTTTCCGTGAACAATTCACTAAAAATACTCACCGTGGAGTACTGGTTTTGTTTAGTAGCCAAAGAGCGATGGAAGGTTTTCTTGAGCACGTAAAAGATTTGCGTTTGCAGCTTTTAGTTCAAGGAGATCAGCCACGTTACCGGTTAGTCGAAACACATTGCGAAAGAATTAACCAAGGGCAATCTAGTGCCTTAATTGGCTTACAATCGTTTGCTGAGGGGTTAGACCTAAAAGGGGAATATTTAACTCAGGTCCATATTCATAAAATTGCATTTCCACCAGTAACAAACCCTGTGATTATCACCGAAGGGGATTGGTTGAAATCATTGAAGCGATACCCATTTGAAGTACAAAGTTTACCTAGCGCCTCATTTAACTTGATACAGCAAGCAGGTAGGTTGATTCGTAGTCATGAGTGCTATGGTGAAATTATTATTTATGATAAACGTTTGCTAACTAAAAATTATGGTAAAAGGCTATTAAATGCATTACCTGTATTTCCTATAGAACAACCTGAGATACCTAAAAACAGTAAATAACTAAGTTAACTTATTTTATTTTTAGGTATTTGAATAACAGTTTGATTATAGTTAATGACTCGCAAATAAAATGGCCACTCTACAGTGGCCATTGGTCAATTTTAATTGACTCTATTTACGACATTACTCAATATTTGCTTCTAAGAACCAGAGGAATTTATCCATATCGCGGGAAGCTGCGGTAAACATATCCGCAGTGTCTTCGTCTTCCACCTCATCAATGGCTTTACGGATATCATTCGCGACAATAGCATAGCGGTCGGCTAACGCTTTTAAGTGGTCTTGTACACTATGGATATTAATTGGGTAAGCTTCTAACGAGGTGAAGCGGTTAACTTCTTGCGTTGTACCAATAGCAACACCTCCCAATTGAACCGCGCGCTCTGCGAATTCATCTAAATGTTCAACTAACGTGGTTCTAAAGCCATCTAGCATTTCATGGATAGCAATAAAATTACGGCCACGCATATTCCAGTGGGCTTGTTTAGTCATTAGAGAGAGATCGGTAAAATGGACCACCATAACATTAAGAATTCCAATGGTTTCCAATTTTACGCTGTCTTCCATATCATTACGTGTATATAAAAGTTCATTTGAAGATGCTTTAAATAATTTAGCTGTGCTCATGATTCATCCTCTCTTAAATATGAATTTGTTTAGTAACCTCATCTGTCAATAAATATAAAATAACTAAACTAATTTGTCATAATGTAATAAACGATTAATTTAATAGGTCTATTCGATATACTTTATTAACCGTTAATTAATTGTGGATCTTCGGTACTAATCGTTTTTGACAATAAGTGCGATAGAGATAATAAATTTTTATTTAAAGCATAAACTAGAAATAAAAATAGATTATTTCAAATTGATGAATAAAACTTTACACGAAAAAAGGTTAATAAATATCTATATATCGAATTTATTAACCTTGATTGTCTTTGTTTGCTTCGAGCTTTTAGTGGCTAGGACACTTTTTCGATTTTTGACTTTGGTACTGCTGTTGAGGTGGAGCCAATAGAAGCACAGACAATACATAATAATGCCAACCATTGAGTCATCGTTAAGTGCTCATTTAGGAAAACAATTCCTAAAAATGCGCCCATACAAGGTTCAAGGCTCATCAATGTACCAAAAGTTCGGGCAGGCAAACGCGTTAGCGCGATCATTTCTAATGTATAAGGAAATGCGGTTGATAAAATCGCGACTGCTAGTGCAATAGGTAAAATTGAGGGGTCGAACATCACCTCGACACCTGTTTGCATTAAGCCGATAGGGAAGAAGAGCATGGCAGAAATAAATGAACCTATTGCAACGGTTGCTGCACCGTAACCCGCTCCTGCACGTTGCCCGAATATAATATATAACCCCCAGCAGACACCGGCTCCGAGAGCATAGAGAGCACCGAGTGTATCAATGGAATCAATATTATCGCCGATTGGAAGTAAGAATAATAACCCAACAATAACAAGGGCTATCCATAAAAAATCAATCGGACGGCGAGAAGAAAACATCGCAACGGCTAAAGGACCAGTAAATTCTAAAGCAACAGCTATCCCTAATGGAATTCGTTCAAGAGATAGGTAAAACAAATAATTCATCGTACCTAGGGATAACCCATAAGCAAGCAATGGAACTAGCGAATTTTTTCTGAATTTTAAACGCCAAGGCTTAAAAATAACGAACAAAATAATAGTAGCAAGCAATAAACGTAAACCAGTAACACCGGGAGCGCCGATAACAGGAAATAAAGTTTTAGCTAAAGAAGCCCCGCTTTGAATAGAGGTCATTGCAAGCAGTAATAACCCTATAGGTAATAGCGGAAATGCGCTCTTTTTAGTGTCGGCAGACATAAATAAGTAAACCTCGGAAAACGTAACTTAATTGATAATAAATATTTAGAAAATAAGTATTCAGTGATGAAAAATAATTTCTTAAAGATTATCTCATAAAACAGCACGGCTTTATATTTGTTTATGGTTTAGCTATAGAGAATAAGGGGGTAAATGTGCTCTATTGGTTGTCAACATGTTGGTTTAGGTGAATAGCAGTGCTATAAACATGAGTTAGTCTCATTTTATTATGGCGAAGAGTGAAGCTTGAGCTTCTGTATTAGGCTCGTATAATTCAGTGCTTTAACTAAAAAGTCACAATAAAAATGGAAAATGAGGAACAAATGGGAAAAATTAAAAGTATTGCAGTGTATTGTGGTTCCAGTATGGGAAAAAATGAGGTCTATCAGCAAAAAGCCATTGAGTTTGCTAAAGAAATGGTTAAACGTGATATCACGTTAGTCTATGGTGGAGCGAGCGTGGGAATTATGGGGACAGTTGCTGATACCGTATTGTCATTAGGGGGAAAAGCGATTGGGGTGATCCCATCATTGCTAGAAGAACGTGAAATTTCTCATAAGAATTTAACTGAGTTGTATAAAGTTGAAACGATGCATCAGCGTAAAAGTAAAATGATTGAGCTTGCGGATGCCTTTGTCGCTTTGCCTGGCGGTTATGGCACGCTTGAAGAGTACGCAGAAGTATTTACTTGGAGCCAAATTGGTTTGCATGCTAAGCCATGCGCTTTATTTAATATTAATAATTATTGGCAGCCATTGATTGATATGACAAATAAGATGGCAGATGAAGGTTTCCTCCATGAAAAATACCGTCATATGGCGATTGTGAATGATTCTCCCGCTGAGTTATTAGAAAGTTTTGAATCTTATGTCGCCCCACCAATTAAAACCTACGACTAGCGTTAATATTAAAATCACAGAGAGGAATGCATGATAAGGGAAGCTATTAAAAGTGATGTAGAATCCATTTTATCGCTTTACCAAATTTTGTTTTCGGAAATGGCATTATTCGACCCTGAACGTTTACAACCAGCGGAGCAGACTAGGGAATTTATTGAAAATGCGATTATTGACGATAAATTTTGTTTATTAGTTGCTGAATTTAACAGTGAGATTAAAGGGCTTTGTATTGCACAACAACAAGCAGCTGACCCTTATAACTGTGTTGTTCCTCGAAATTTTGGTTATATCTTTGACCTAGTGGTTGCTCCTAATTTCCGTGGTGAAAAAGCAGGGCAAAAATTACTAAATGCGATGAAAGCCTGGGCAAAAAGTCGACAACTAAGCCACTTGGAGTTGTCAGTGTTAGCGCAAAACCATAAAGCGATTAAATTTTATGAGCGAGAAGGGCTAACCGAGATCAGCCGTACTATGGGGATCGCTCTTTAGTTTGGCATTTAGTCAGCCTTTCCTTTCGTGTTAATCAATTTGCTGAAAACAGCACAAGATCTAAGCGGTGTAATATGGCATAATGCGCCGCTATTTATACCTGCCATACTCTAATGACCATACATGGAGTGTATTTTGCTGCTCAAATCACTATTTTGGGTTGTTTTGCACGCTGTGGTCATAGACCCCTAATCATCGCAGGCTATTTTACACCGTTTAATTTAAGGCATAGCAGTGTTAACAACGAACAATATCACTATGCAGTTTGGCAGTAAGCCACTGTTTGAAAACATTTCAGTTAAATTTGGCACAGGCAACCGTTATGGTTTGATCGGCGCAAATGGCGCGGGTAAATCCACATTTATGAAGATTTTAGGGGGAGATTTAACCCCTACAGCTGGAAATGTGAGCACGACTGATCCAAATGAGCGTATTGGTAAACTTCGCCAAGATCAGTTCGCATTTGAAGAATTTACCGTACTTGATACCGTGATTATGGGCCATAGCGAGCTGTGGGACGTCAAACAAGAGCGCGATAGAATCTACGCCTTACCTGAAATGAGCGAAGAAGACGGCTACCGTGTGGCTGACCTAGAAGTCGCTTATGGTGAAATGGACGGTTATAGTGCGGAAGCGCGTGCAGGTGAATTATTACTAGGTGTGGGTATTCCTGTTGAACAACACTATGGGCCGATGAGTGAAGTCGCACCAGGCTGGAAGCTGCGAGTGCTGTTGGCTCAAGCCCTATTTTCTGACCCTGATATCTTATTACTCGATGAGCCGACGAATAACTTGGATATCGATACGATTCGTTGGTTAGAGCAAGTGCTGAACGATCGTAACTGTACTATGATCATTATTTCCCATGATAGGCACTTTTTAAATACCGTATGTACCCATATGGCTGATCTAGATTACGGTGAATTGCGTTTATTCACTGGTAACTATGATGAATATATGATCGCGGCAACTCAAGCACGTGAGCGTTTACTGGCAGATAACGCGAAGAAAAAAGCACAAATTGCAGAACTGCAATCTTTTGTTAGCCGCTTTAGCGCTAACGCATCTAAATCGAAACAAGCGACTTCACGCGCACGTCAAATTGATAAAATTCAATTGGATGAAGTGAAAGCGTCTAGCCGACAAAATCCATTTATTCGTTTTGAACAAGAGAAAAAATTGTTCCGAAATGCGCTTGAATTAGAAGCTGTAACGAACGGTTATGACCAAGGGCCATTATTCAAAAACGTCAATTTATTACTGGAAGTTGGCGAAAAAATGGCTGTCATTGGTGCTAATGGTATCGGTAAAACTACATTCTTAAAAACACTGGTGGGTGAACAGCCTGCAACGAGCGGGATGGTTAAATGGTCAGAAAACAGCAGTATTGGGTACTATGCCCAAGACCATGCAGAAGATTTTGAAACGGATTTAACCGTGTTTGACTGGATGAGTCAGTGGAAAAGTGAAGGGGATGACGAGCAAGCGGTGCGCAGTATTTTAGGCCGTTTACTGTTTTCTCAAGATGACATTAAAAAGAAAGTTAAAGTGTTATCCGGTGGTGAACAAGGGCGTATGTTATTTGGTAAGTTAATGATGCAACAGCCAAATATTTTGATTATGGATGAGCCAACCAACCACTTGGATATGGAATCTATCGAGTCATTAAACTTAGCCCTCGAATTATACAAAGGTACGTTAATTTTCGTTTCTCATGACCGTGAGTTTGTTAGCTCGTTAGCGAGTCGTATTTTAGAAATTAAAGAAGATAAAGTCATTGATTTCAAAGGTAGTTATGATGAATACCTGACAAGCCAAGGTGTGGTTATCTAAATCTGTTTTTTGGGATTAGAAACACAAAAGCCCTCAAAATCTGAGGGCTTTTTAATGGGTGAAGTAAACTTAGTTTTTCTTCACAAACTCAGATTTCAATTTCATTTGACCGAAACCATCAATTTTACAATCGATATTGTGGTCGCCTTCGACCAAACGGATACCTTTAACGCGGGTACCAATTTTTAGCATAGAAGAGCTGCCTTTGACTTTGAGATCTTTAATAACCGTGATGGTATCACCATCAGCTAACAGGTTGCCATTGGCATCTTTTACAATCAATTCATCAATATCAGCTACAGGTTCGGCATCATTCCATTCATGCGCGCACTCAGGGCAGATATACATATCGTTATCAGTATAGGTGTATTCAGACTGGCATTTCGGGCAAGGAGGGAATTGCATATTCATACTCTCAGTAACTTTATCAAAAGAATAAACAGTGGTGATATTTAAACCATCAAGCACCACAAAAGAGAGATAGTATAAGGTGAAAGGGCAATTAAATTATTTTTTCGGATTATTCTTAATTTTGATGTAATAAAAATAGGAAAAAGGCGAGAAAAGCCTCGCCTGAATGATGAGAAAAGCCAACTTGCCCGAAAATTTAGCAGTTAGCTTTTAGCACAGACTTCACAATGCGGGTCTTTGCTAAGTTTAAATTGGCGAAAATCCATGGTCATTGCATCAAATAGCAATACTTTTCCTGAATTAACTTTCCCATAATTAGCTAATAATTTAATGGTTTCCATCGCTTCTAGCGTACCAATGGTACCGACTAAAGGGGACATAACCCCTGCTTCCACACAAGTTAAGTTATTTTCACCAAATAAACGGCTTAAACAGTGATAGCAAGGGGTGTTTTCTTCATAAGTGAAAACAGATAATTGCCCTTCCATGCGAATAGCAGCACCTGAAACCAGTGGTTTTTTTCGTGGTAAACACAAGCGGTTGAGCTGTTCACGAATGGCAACGTTATCTGTGCAGTCTAAGATCACATCATGATGCATAATTAATTCATCAAGTTGTGCATCATCAAGTTGTGCATTGACGGTGTCAATTTGAATATATGGGTTAATGGCAGCAAGTTGCGCTTTAGCTGAATCAACTTTCGGTGTACCAATGGTGACGTCACGGTGCAAAATTTGCCGTTGCAAGTTAGACAATGACACGGTATCGAAATCCACCAATGTCAGATGACCGACACCAGCAGCAGCAAGGTATTGAGCTGCGGCACAGCCTAAACCGCCAAGGCCAATAACCAGTACTTTGCCAGCTTTAAGTTTTTCCTGCCCATCGAAATCAAACCCACGGAGGATAATTTGGCGGTTGTACCGCAACATTTCCGGATCGCTAAGCTCTTGCACTGTTATTATTCACTTTTTAATAAATAGTTAAACATTTCGACTTCAACCATTTCACCTGCTTCAACGCGCCCACGTTCTCTTTCAAGGACAATAAAACAGTTGGCTAAACTAAATGAACTAAACACATGTGAGCCTTGGTGACCCGTCGTGGCGACTTGCAACTGCCCTTGCTCATTGGTGCTTAGAATTCCTCGTTGAAAATCTAAACGGCCCGGGCTTTTCTTCAACGCGGTGGTCACTGGAACCTTAAAGCGTAGCGGAGCACGCCATTGGCTGTGTCCTGAAAGGCGGGCAATCAGCGGTTGAACCAATTGATAGAAGGTGAGTGCGGCGGAAACAGGGTTCCCCGGTAGCCCACAAAACCAAGCGTCGCTCAGCTTACCAAAAGCAAAGGGTTTTCCTGGTTTAATGGCTAACTTCCAAAAACCAATGGTGCCTAATTCATCCAAAATTTGTTTGGTATAGTCGGCTTCACCTACGGAAACACCGCCACTACTGATCACTAAATCAGCGTGTTGGTTAGCTTCGATAAAGGTTTGCTTGAGTTTTTCGGGCGAGTCCGGTATTACCCCTAAATCAAACACTTCACAATTAAGTTTTTCCAGCATCAGACGAACGGTAAAACGGTTAGTATCATAAATTTGCCCATCTGCTAAAGGAAGGCCGACGGCTTGTAGCTCATCTCCCGTTGAAAAAACGGCAACTTTAAGGCGGCGATATACGGTGACATCAGCAATACCCAGTGAAGCAATTAAAGGTAGCTGAGCGGTCGTTAGTAAGGTGCCCGCAGGGAATACGGCACTGCCTTGGGTAATATCTTCCCCTGCTTTGCGGATATTACTACCTTGTTTAATTGGTTGGGTGAATACAATACCTTGGTCCGTTTGTTGTGTAGATTCTTGCATCACAACGGTATCCACTCCTTGTGGAATTGGTGCGCCTGTCATAATACGTACGCAGCAACCTGCTTTTAGTTCACCTTCCATCGGGTTACCCGCAAAAGATTCACCTGCTACAGGCATTGGCGTTTTACCATCCCAATCGGCGAAACGTAAGCCATAACCATCCATAGCAGAATTATCAAATGGTGGAACATTGATAGGGGAAATCAGGTCTGTCGCAATGATACGTTGTGCAGAGGAGGTCAGTGGAATGATTTCTGTATCTGTGACGGTTTTCGTTTGAGATAGTAATTTTTCCAATGCAACATCTAGAGAAATCAAATCGTTAGTATGACACTGATCCATAAATAATGACCCTCATTATTGTTATCTGCCTTGAGGCTTTAAAATGTGTTCGTGATGCATATTATGGCAGAAATCCATTAGTGCGTGAATGAATAGAAATTGATTACAGATAGCTTTTGGTTAGATTTAACGAACAGGGAGGCATTAACGTAGACAAAATTACACATGAAATGACCAATTTTTAGATTATTTATTGCGTTAATCATTTCAAGTTTATTCGTTTATCGCCATTCAAGGTTAAAACATTGATAAAAAATGTGCTACTAATCACCTTATATAAGGTGTAAAACCTTTTAATGTATGTATTCATCTTGTGAATAAATTACAGGGCTAAATGCAAATATTTCACAGCGATTAACGATGTTGTACTGGATTATCTCTACCTGCTGTTTTAGAGTACCGCACACCTGCATTTTATAAAAATAGTTATACCATTTGTGGAGGATCACATGTCATCTCTGAGTAAAGAGGCCGAATTAGTTCATGCCGCGCTGGAGGCTAGAGGCCTAGAAACGCCTTTACGTATCCAGCCAAAATCAGGCGACGAACGTAAGAAACTGATTGAAGGGCACATGACAGAGATCATGACGCTACTGAATTTGGATTTAACCGATGACAGTTTAGCTGATACCCCTCGTCGCATCGCAAAAATGTATGTTGATGAAATTTTTTCAGGGCTTGATTACGCAAACTTTCCAAAAATCACTTTAATTGAAAATAAAATGAAAGTGGATGAAATGGTCACTGTGCGTGATATTACGTTAACAAGTACCTGTGAACACCATTTTGTTACGATTGATGGAAAGGCCACGGTTGCCTATATTCCAAAAGATAAAGTCATTGGTTTATCGAAAATTAATCGAATTGTGCAATTTTTCTCACAGCGCCCACAAGTGCAAGAGCGCTTAACACAGCAAATTTTGGTTGCTTTGCAAACATTATTGGGAACAACAAATGTAGCTGTTTGTATCGATGCAGTGCATTATTGCGTGAAAGCACGTGGTATTCGTGACGCGACAAGTGCAACAACAACAACGTCATTAGGCGGGTTATTTAAATCAAGCCAAAATACACGGCAAGAATTTTTACGTGCAGTGCGTCACTTATAATTTATGACAGCAACGACGCCGTCAAGTCGCATTGGCCAACTTGACGCTGTTCGTGGTATGGCGATTTTAGGTATTCTTTTAATGAATATCTTTGCTTTTGCTTTACCACAAGCGGCGTATTTAAACCCTTATTACACCAATAAAACACCCGACTCAGAGGCTTACCTCTGGGGGATTTTCAATGTCCTTTTTCAAGGCAAAGTTCTCGCTATTTTTTCAATCCTATTTGGGGCAACCCTTGCTTTATTACAACCCCGTTCTCTTCGTTGGAACCGATGCCGTCTATTGGTTTTAGCCCTGTTTGGGGTGATTCATGGGGTTGGTTTTTGGGATGGTGATATTCTTTTGGCTTATGCATTGACGGGCTTGTTGGTAACCTATCTGCTTAATCAATATGAAGATGGTTTTTTATTGAAAATAGCACTATCAATCTATTTGATTGGGTTAGTTATCTTGCTCGTGTTGGGTAGTAGTGTAAACCCCTCCGGTTTTTGGCAAACCTCTGATGAGCAACTGGCATTTGAATATGCGATACATACCTCAGGGGGAATGGATGGCGTGCTTTATCGAGCGTCAGAGATGCTCAAAATGGTTGAAATGTTGGTTATCCAATATGGCTGGCAATTAGCGGCATTGATGGTTATTGGTGCACTGCTAATGAAAAATGGTTGGTTACGAGGGCAATTTAGCGCTCAACACTACCGCAAAGTAGCCTACATATTTATCTTGCCATCTATATTGGTCCAAATAGTTTCGCTATACATGCAAAGCCAATTCAATTGGAGTTATTTTTCAACATCAATCATTGGTTACATTATTAATGAGCTAGTTATTCCATTTCAATCTTTAGGATACATAGCTCTGGTGTATGGCTTTTGGACGATACTGGCAAACAGCAAAGTCGCTCTTGGCTTGCAATATGTGGGGCGGATGGCGCTAAGTAATTATATTTTGCAAACGCTAATTTGTACCATGTTGTTTTACCAATTCGGCTATTTTGGTCAATTTACGCGGGTTGAATTACTTGCCTTGGTTCCCATTATTTGGGGAGCAAATTTATTGTTTTCTTATTATTGGTTGATGTTTTTCAGGCAAGGCCCACTTGAATGGTGTTGGCGCAAATTAACGAGAAAGCTGATAGGTAGATGAGTATTCATCTACCTATCAGACTGCTGACAAACATATTATGTTTGGCGGCAAGTCGAATAGGTTATTGAAAATAAACTAGGAAAATCAATTTATTGATTTTCGGCTGATAACACAAAGCGGGAAAAACCACGCTTTTATCCCGCTTTGTCAACAACCTCATAGGTAGATGAGTATTCATCTACCTATATCTACTTCAATTTATTGACTTCATCCGGTGAAACCGCCGGATAGCCTTTAATTCCTGCTGGCATCTTAATGGGGGCTGGGATGGATTCTTGTTCACCTAAAAATTTAGGTTCCCGTTTTAAGATATATAAATCCGCCAGAGCGCCTAGCCGTGCAAACACTTCACGCACTCTCACTCTATACATTCCAGAAGGTGTCGGAACTGCTAAACATTGTGCATCAATACCTTTATGTTTGGCGATAAAGACCGCGCGTTCACAATGAAAACGCTGGGTAATAATCGTAAAATTATCGGTATCAAACACTTTTTTAGTGCGTACTACGGAGTCTAATGTCCTAAAACCTGCGAAATCGAGCACGATTTTAGAGGCTGGAACCCCTTCTTTAATTAAATCTTTACGCATGTTGATTGGCTCATTGTAATTATGAGCGCCATTATCACCACTGAGGAGCAAATATTTAACTTTTCCACTGTGGTATGCCTCTGCTGCGCCTTTAATGCGATAGGTATAATAGAGGTTATTAACACCAGAGGCATAATATTTGGATGTGCCAAGTACCATCCCAACATCGCGTGCAGGCAATTTTTCTACATCTTCATAGATATAGGGGGCGGTATCCCAGCTTATCCAGCGATCAAGCAACATTATGGTCGTAAATGCGATCCCTGCAATAATAATAAGACCAAAAAACAGACGTTTCCTCATGTCCTAGCCTTGATAATAAAAAGTCATAATCCGAAATTGTCAGCCCCAATAGGCCTGTGTCTTTAGGCTACTTGACTTAAATTAGTGACGCAAGTCGCGTAACGTAAAGTCATGTCAATGTCTGAATACCAATCGAAGTTGACTAATATTAAGCCTAATAATTGAATTAAAATTAATCAGACATTGGATGAAAAAGATAAATCACATTCTCATTAAAGAGTGAGCGGCTTCACATCATGATAGTTTTTATAGAATGAAGCTATATATTATGAAATTTTAATTCTATATTTTGTATGTTCTATGAAATATTGTTTCTTTGGCGGTTTTTTGTGAATAACAGCTCTCTAATCAGATAGGTGAGGAAAGTATGAAATTAACGACATTACTAGCCGCGAGCGCTGTGCTTGTTACAGCAAGTGTGGCGGCAAAAGAGTACCAAATCAATCATACCGATCAGTTAAAATCACTCAATGATGCGACTAAAAGTACTGAAGTCTGGGAAAAAGCAGAAGTATTAACCGATTTTACTTACCCATGGGAAAAGGAAGTGGCTCCCAAAACAGATTTTCGCGCTTTATGGAGTGATGACGCACTATATTTCCGTTTTATTGCAGATGATAAAGATATCCAGTTAGGTGATAATCCAGATAAAGACCAAGCAGTGTTAGATTCTGACCGAGTCGAACTCTTTTTCGCGACTAGCCCTGAATTAAAACCTTATTACACGGCTGAAATGGACCCGAAAGGGCGTACTTTCGATGCAAAAGCTAATTATTACCGTGAAGTTGACCCAAGTTGGAACTGGGAAACATTACAAACCGTGGGTGAAATAACGCCAAATGGTTATGTATTAACGGGAAAAATTGATTTAGATGAATTCACTAAACTCGATTTATGGCAAGACGCAGACAAACAGACACTAATGTGTGCCATTTTGCGTGGAGAGTTCAGCGCGGGTGAACCTAAGCAAGTGCGTAAATGGATTAGCTGGATCAAACCTGATTCCGTTAAACCTGATTTTCACATCCCATCAGCCTTCGGAACCTGTAAGTTCGTAAAATAGCATTATCGCCGGTGGCTTTTGTCACCGGTATTTTTCAATACAAACCTATTATTGTGAGTAAGATCATAACCCGCAATTAAGTGGTACGAAATTGCTGTGATTTGAATTGAAATTAAAATTCATTTAATGTATTTTTTAATGAAATTAAATTTCATGAGGGCATTTGAATGTCTCTAGCCGAAAATACTCTGAGTAACTGTCTACACAATGAATTCAATCAGGAAACGCAGCAGTTTTCACGTTTGGATACGCTATCGATGGTGAACGTCATTAACCAAGCTGATAGCACGGTTGCAGGTGCCATTCAGGCTGTTCTACCTGCGATTGCTCAAGTGGTTGACGCTGTTGCTGAGTGCTTAAAGCAAGGTGGACGTTTGTTTTACATTGGCGCGGGTACTAGCGGTAGGTTAGCCGTATTAGATAGTGCAGAATGTCCACCCACATTTGGTACTTCACCTGAAATGGTGCAATCGATTATTGCGGGTGGCCAAGATGCAATGCTAAAAGCGGTTGAAAATATTGAGGATTCAGCAGAATCAGCGATTGCTGAGCTAAAAAAACGCCAACTTTGTGCCAAAGATGTCGTGGTGGGCATTGCTGCGAGTGGACGTACACCATTTACCTTAGCGGGTATTGAATACGCTAATGAAATCGGTGCGTTAACGGTGGCTATCACCACGCGAGGAAGAGGGTTATTAAGTGACGTAGCAAAATTGGCAATTGCCCCCGATGTTGGCCCTGAAGTGTTATCGGGTTCGACTCGTATGAAAAGTGGTACTGCGCAAAAAATGATTTTAGGCATGCTAAGTACTTGTGTGATGGGGAGACTAGGCCGTATTCATACTAATTTAATGGTTGATGTTGTTGCCAGTAATATCAAATTACTGCGCCGCGCAGAACGGATTGTGAGTGAAGTCTGCGGTATTGATGAACACACCGCGGCAGGGTTATTAGCGCAAGTGGATTATCATCCACGACGCGCAATTTTAATGCATGAGCTACAAATTAATGCACAGCAAGCGACGGATATCGTTCAACAACATCCAAATACCACCTTGGATAGCATGTTAGCAATTACCGTTAAGTAATGGGATAGCATGTTGAAGAGCGGGTTTATTGGCTCAGTCAACATCAGGGGGATCATATGGCTAATAAGATAGAACATCTGGAAGTACTCGCCAGAGAAATAGAAAAATATGCGGGCGGCTTTGAGAACGTGGCAACATTAACTCATTGTATGACGCGTATCCGTTTAGTTTTAAAAGATAATAGTAAATTTGATGCTGAGTCCTTGAAACAAATTGAGGGCGTAAAAGGTGTTATTTTTAATGGTGAACAGCAACAAGTGATTGTTGGGATGGGAACCGCAGCGAAAGTTTTTTCGGTGATGAACAAACGTATGCAAGGTAGCACCTCTACGACATCAGAAAGTTCAGCACCGGCGGAGAAAAAAGCGTTTTCCATTCGCCGTACGTTGAATACGTTAGCCGCTATATTTGTTCCTACTATTCCAGCTTTGATTGGTTGTGGTCTAATTATGGGGCTAATCAATATCGTCCGCTTGGTTGCTCCGGGGGTTGTCGACCAATTCCCTGAGTTATTTAAGTTATTAAAATTGATTGGTAGCGCAGTCTTTGTTTATCTTTCAATTATGATTGGGGTGAATACCGCGAAAGAGCTTGGTGCATCTACCTCAATTGGTGCGGTCATGGCTGGGTTACTTTCGATGCCGGGGTTAGCGGATATCACCTTATTTGGTTCGAAATTAGTCCCGGGTAGCGGGGGTATTTTTGCAGTGCTCATGGTGGTCGTTTTCTCTTCTAAATTTGAAGTGTGGTTTAGGAGCATTATTAAAGAAAGCTTAGACCTTATCGTGACGCCATTTGTGACCATTTTAGTCTCTGCGATGGTCGCAATTGTGGTGTTCCAACCCGCAGGACATTACTTAAACCAAATTTTGGCTCAAGGTGTTTCTGTCGCTTTATTAAATAGTGGCGGTGGTGCCGTGGCGACTGGCGGTATCTTGGGGGGGAGTTTCTTATTCTTATTACTAACGGGTTTACATCAAGGTTTGATCCCAATTCACGCTGAAATTTTACAAACTTTTGGTCTGAATTACTTGTTCCCAATTTTAGCTATGGGGGGAATGGGGCAAGTGGGTTCGTGTTTCTGGGTTTATTTAAAAACCAAAAACCAACGCTTGAAGAAAACCTTAGTCGGTGCGTTACCTGTGGGTATTTTTGGTGTCGGTGAACCGCTTTTATTTGGTGTGTCATTACCATTAGGTAAACCATTCATCGCAGGTTGCATTGGCGGCGCAGCTGGTGGGGCATTAATGGCGTTCTTTCATGTCGGGATCATCATTCCTTTTGGAACAGCAGGGTTATCGCTAATTCCATTAGTGGGTGATGGCCAAATATTGGATTTCTTAATTGCTGTTGCAGGTGCATGGATTGTCGGGTTCATTGCCAGTATGATAATAGGCTTCACTGATCCAGAAAAATAATTAGAAGGAAAAGCCATGTCGACACTGACGGTAAAACTGGAAAGCTTGCAGACACGAGGTAAAGGCACAGAACAACGTATTGCCACATTTTTGCTGGATAATCGCGAAAGTCTTATCGCAATGAATGCAGCGGAATTGGCTCAGGCGGCTGGGGTCAGTAGTGCATCTGTTATCCGCTTTTCACGCCAAATGGGGTACCGTGGCTATCCTGAATTTAAAGTTGATTATTTGTCGGATGAGAAGCAACACAAAGCAGAAAGTTTATACGGTAATCTGAGTCGTCACGATGATACCTCTCAGATTATCGCCAAAACAGGGCAAATGTTTATTTCGGCTATTGAAAAATCACTGGATTTACTTGAGCCCTCTGTCGTAGATACCATCGCGCAAAAAATGTTTCAGGCCAAACGTATCGTGCTGTTTGGTGTCGGGTCTTCAGCCATTGTTGCCAGTGATATTTTCCATAAATTAATTCGCATTAATAAACACGCACTGTTTAGTTATGATTTGCATGTTCAGCTAAGTTACTCGGCAAATTTGGGGCCGGAAGACCTAGCTATTGCAGTAACGGCGCGTGGAAATACTCAAGAAATCAATAGTATGCTTCGTGCTGCAAAAGAAACAGGTTGCCCGACAGTCGCACTGACACGTTTTGGTCAAGATGAAGCGATAAAGTTAGCGGACTTCGCCTTGCCTTATTTTTATGATGAGCAACATTCCCAATTAGGCATCATCACCCCCCAAGTGTTACAGATGATTACTTTCGATACATTATTTTTTAAATACCTCACGTTAGCAGATAGTGATGCAAATGAAGCATTACAAAAAGGGCGACGAGCACTGATACAAGGCAAGAGTTAATGATTGTAACGGAGTTAGCGATAGGCGCACTTATTGGGCTGATTATCAGCACAACGGGTGTCGGTGGTGGTGTGATTGTCTTACCGATACTGACCTATTTTTTTGGGCTAAATGCACTAGCAGCAGTAGCCACTGCCAATTTCCTTTCGATGCTAATGAAGGTTTCTTCTTCTTATATGCATTTTCGATTAGGCAATATCCCCTTTAAAGGCGCTATGATTGTATTAGCGATTATGTTGCCGAGCACATTTCTCTCAAGTCTGTTTGTTACATGGTTGGGGGGATTACCGGGGTATGAAAAACAAGTCGAGTGGGGTATTAACCTGTTAGTGGCTGCTGCCATTATTTTTTCGCTATATTTATTTGTTCAGCGAATGTTTTTTGTTTCGATCATCAAGCAAGAAGCGGCAAAAGGGGATCAGCTAAAATCCATGGCTGTGCCGGCTATCCTAGCGGGTGTTGTACTTGGTGCAACTGGAGTTGGTGGTGGGGTGGTTGTTCTCCCTATGTTGCTGCGCTATATGCAACTGAATATTAAGCAAGCAATTGGTACATCGATTTTTGTAACAACCGTGTTGTCTGGTTCCTCTGCTTTAGCTTATGCGCAAGATGGCTATACGGATTTAAAACTGGCGCTGATATTGTGTGCAGGGGCATTGATTGTGATGCCATTAGCTAAATATTTACTGGTCCGTTTATCTGAACGTACTTTCCAATACATTACATTGTTATTAATTATCTGTAGTGCAGTAATGATGACAATGAATTTATTCACTTTCTAGATTTACGCGTCCTATTATTGACGGTATCAATAATAGGACTAATCTCTTACGAAAAAACGGTATTTTTATCGCTGATTAAGTTCTTTTGCCATTTCTTGGTAAATAAACTGGCGCTCATAGTTCAGGTCTTCGTCTTGTAGGGAAGAAAACTGGCTTAGTGTTATAGCCAGTAAGGCGGCAGCTATAAGTACAATGACACCGCTAGAGAGTAGTTTTGCCCGGACGGTTGCTTGGGGCGCAAGTACAAAAGCGCCACTAATAACAGCGCCAAGTACTGCTCCACCAATATGAGCAGCGTTATCAATACCTGACTGCAAACCATTGATGAGAGTTAGCGCAATCATTCCAATAATATTATATAGCGGGCGTTTTAATTGGTTGCGCTCTTCAAGAGAGAGGTTTGGGTTATTTATCCCTTTTAATAAATAAATTACGGAAGCGGCAGCTAACCCCATAATGGCTCCAGATGCGCCAATACCAACGGTAATATATACCGTGTTATCAGGTAAATATAAACTATTCCATGCATTCATTGACGCGCGGTTTGCTGCGGCGTTAATGGCTTCACTGTATTGCCAATAAGCGCTAAAAAATGCCGCGCCAATACCTGAAAATAGGTATATTGCGAGCATCCTAAATTTTCCATAGGTGCGTTCGCATTCAATCCCAATAACAAACAAGGCCAATGTATTTAAAGCAAGGTGCATACCACCTGAGTGCAATACCATACTGACTGGATAACGCCACCAATCCCCCGTTAATGAAAGTTGGTAAACATTGGCACCAAATAATAATAAGTTATTTTCTTGGGAACCGAGTGGGGCGGCATAATTGAGCTGGTAAAAATAAACAACAATATTTAGCACCGCAATAAAAAGCGTTAGGGCTATTGCCCATAGGGAAAACTTAGGTTTCTGTGGAATAGCAGCATTGAGGTCGCCAGTCATGTCAATATCCTATTAATCAGTCATGGCCATTATCTTAAATAAGTGATTTGTTTAGCGCAATTTATCATTATCTGAGAAAACAGACATTCGTTTTTTCGGATCTATAAAAAATAAAAAAGGAGCTCTAAAGAGCCCCTTTCAATCAATACCGTTATGACAAATTAAAACGAAGTCCGTTTATAGGTACGGTACTCTGGTTTCCAGAAATTACGCTCAATGGCTTCATCCAATGCGCTATCAGAGGTGACCGTTGCTACACCTTGGATCTGTGCTTCTTTTGCCACTTGTTTAGCAATAATGCGAGATACATCTTGAATATCAGACAGTAGAGGTAATAGCGCACCTTCACCATTTTTGGCAAGTGGTGAACAGCTGGCAAGCGCACGGCTGGCGGCCATTAACATGCCATCAGTAACGCGTTTAGCACCAGAGGCAATCACACCAAGACCTATACCCGGGAAGATATAGGAGTTGTTACATTGTGCAATTGGGAACACTTGGTCTTTGTAAGATACTGGGCTAAATGGACTTCCTGTTGCGACTAAGGCCTTGCCATCAGTCCAATTGATAATGTCTTCAGGGCGAGCTTCGACGCGTGATGTTGGGTTAGATAACGGCATCACGATAGGACGTTCACAGTGCTTATGCATCTCTTTAATGATTTCTTCTGTGAATAATCCAGCTTGGCCAGACACACCAATCAATATGGTTGGTTTGGCATTGCGTACCACATCTAACAGTGAAATTGAGTCACTGTTAACATCCCAGTCGGTTAAATTCCCACTGTTTTGGGTTAATTTGGCTTGGAAATCGAGTAAGTTAGGTAGTTTATCGGTTAATAAACCAAAGCGGTCAACCATATAAATACGTGAACGCGCTTCTTCGTCACTCAAGCCTTCGGATTTCATCTGGGCGATGATTTGTTCTGCAATACCGCAGCCTGCTGAGCCTGCACCCAAGAAAGTCACGCGTTGGTCGCTTAGCTTACTGCCTGCGGCATGGCTGGCGGCAATTAAGCTACCTAATGCAACCGATGCGGTGCCTTGAATATCATCATTGAAACAGCATAGCTCATCACGGTAACGGGTTAATAAAGGCATCGCATTTTTCTGAGCGAAATCTTCAAATTGTAATAATACATTTGGCCAGCGGCGTTTAACTGCCTGAACAAATTCATCAAGGAACTCATTGTATTCATCACCCGTAATACGTGGGTGACGCCATCCCATATACAGAGGGTCATTCAGACGCTGTGGGTTGTTGGTTCCTACGTCAATAACAATAGGTAAGGTATAAGCAGGGCTGATACCCCCGCACGCGGTATAGAGAGAGAGTTTCCCAATTGGGATGCCCATACCACCGATACCTTGGTCACCAAGGCCTAAAATACGTTCGCCATCAGTAACAACAATCACTTTCACATTTTGTTTGGTGGCGTTTTGTAGCATGTCGTCGATGTATTCACGATTTGGATAAGAAATAAATAAACCACGTGCACGACGATAAATGTCAGAGAAATGCTCACAAGCTTCACCCACGGTTGGGGTATAGATAATAGGCATTACTTCAGTGAGGTGAGCATCTATAAGGCGATAAAATAAGGTTTCGTTGGTGTCTTGAATATTTCGCAGATAAATGTGTTTATCAATATCTGATTTAAAATCAATTAATTGGCGGTAGGCACGTTCAACTTGTTCTTCGATGGTTTCTACTTGTTCAGGAAGTAAACCATGCAAGTTAAAATTTGCACGCTCTTCTTCGGTGAAGGCGCTTCCTTTATTCAGCAAAGGGAATTCAAGCAAAATTGGGCCAGCGTAGGGTATATAGAGAGGGCGTTTTGTTTCGTACTCATGTTCCATGAAATATCACTCTTCGGACGATTAATCAACAAAGTCAGGGTAGATCCTAAGCTAAACAGCAAATATGTACAGTAAATAATGATAAAAAAGCGTTAAAAAATTTACTGAAAAATATTGTGCATATGATAAGGAGTTTATGCGCGGAAGGGAATGAAAGCCGATAACGGCATACGCATTACGGTAGGTAGATCACGCTTAGGCAAATAATGAATGTCTCATCGTTATTTTTACGTTTTCAAACGTTAGTTTAGCTTTGCTGCGGGTTCAATTTTTTCATGTTTTTTCTTATTTTTAGTCAGTTACAGAGAGAAAAAACGGATTCACTGAAAGTTAAATTATATTTTTAAATATCATATATTGCTGCAAGTTTTAAATTTATATAAGTTGAATTTTATTTTATATTTCATTTTTTACTAAGGAGTTTTATGAATTTAATTAATGGAGTGTTAAGAAATAAGCGTATTTATATATTAATTATTATGGCATTTCTAGGAGGAATGAATCATTCAAGAGCAGACTATAACCCAATCGAAACACTAAGGAATATTGACAGCTATTTCTATGAAAACAAATATGGTTCATCAATTTTTGGTCGAGTTATAACAGATTATTTTTATTTGGTGATGAAAGAAAAAACAAAACAATTAATAAAACATTGATAGACAAAATAAATTATGACCATGCATTAGAAATGCTTCAAGTATTAAAGCGAAAAGCGAAGAAACAGAGTACAGGTGAAAAAGTCTCTCATGATATGACTTATAAAGAAGCAGATGAAATACACTATCTGGTCATGTTACGTAATAAAATACCCGAAGAAGCTTGGGTTTTAGGTGTGGTATTTTCTGTATTAGATGAAAAAGAAAAAGAATTTTATTGGCAAAAAATTATGGCAGCTTCCGGAGACCGTGGCCATGAATTATCGGTAATATACAGCTTGATGAAAGTGATGTTAGAAAAGGAAAAGAAGGCCACTAAAAAACAGAAAATCATTATTAATAAATGGTATGAACGTATGAGTAAAACATTAGCTTCTGCTAAATCATAGTTTTCATTTAAATAAGTTTGAAAACTAAATGTTATATAAGTATTAAGGTGTCAATTATTATGAAATTATATTTTTGTTTAATTCTACCGTTATTATTATTTTCCTGCATTGTTAATGGCGAGAACCGCCCCGGTTTTGTTTGTGGACAGTTTAATAGGAATATTATCGAAGTTCCTAGTAAGTATGTTTTTCCATTTGCTGAATATGAAGGATATAGCTATTTTGACCCAAGGTTTGTTGAAAACAAAAAAGGGTGTGAGGCTAATTTTAGAATTCTGCCAATGAGGATGTCATGGCCAGACTTAAAACCATTTAGTGAAGTCAGTCATGATGTTAGAATGATAGAAGTCTATGTTGAGCCATTAAATAGTGATCCTGAAAAGTATTTTAGTCATAAGAAAGATATATATTTAAATATGGGGAGTATTAAAAGGAAAGGTGAACTATATTATGATGAAGAACTAGAGTTGTATTTTAATGAGGTTTTTATTGAGTCTAAACATATTAATGGAAATAAAGTGCATGTCAATATTATAAAGTATGGTTACTATTGGGATGAAGATAATGATGAAGTTAATGTTTTAATGGAGTGTTCATGGAGACAGTTAGATGATAGTTATCGGCGTTGTAAATTATTATCATTAATGCCTGAATTTGGTCTTAAATATAGTGTTTCATTTGAATTTTCAAATCTTGTTAATTGGGAAGCTATTCAAGACAAGGTAAGGCTATTTTTATCTGAATATATTAAAAATTAGGAACTAAAAATATGAATATTAGGGAACGTAGGCAGGGAGACTTAGAATTAATATCAATAGATTTATCTAATGTTACCCGAATTTTAATAGTTAGTAAAAATCCAGAGCTTATGTATGATTAGTTTATTTTAATAGGTGTAAGTATGAGATTTGAACTAATAATTAGTTATCTAATTAAATTTACAGTTAATTGTCTTATGCTATTAATCTCAATAAATAGTTACGCTGATAATCGTCCCGATTTTGTCTGTGGGCAGTTTAACGGAACGGTTATAGAAGTTCCTGACAAGTATGCTTTTCCATTTGCTGAATATGAAGGGTATAGCTATTTTGATCCAAGGTTTATTGAAAATAAAGAAGGATGTGATGCTAATTTTAGAGAGTTAACATTAATAACGCATTGGCCTTATATGACAAGTGTTGATCCCCAAAAAAAATTTCATCTTGAAATAGATGAAAAAACGATAAGAATTATATTGAGACCAATTAGAGAGAAAGATTATTCATTAACACAAAAAATGAAAAATTATCTAAATGCATCATATTTAGGAAAGCGAAGTCAAATATTTTATGACGATGATTCCGAACTTCAATATGTTGACTATTTTGATGAATATAATGTATCTGAAAAACTATATAGTGGAAAAAGAACTCAAAAGAAAAGAACTTTTTTTTGGTTCGAAAATGAAAATGAAGTTATTGCTATCTTAGAATGCTTATGGCTACCATTGGAAAATAAATATTCAAGTTGTAATATGATTTTTTCAATATCAGAAATAGGTATACTTGCAGAGATTAAATTTAGTTTTGATAAGTATAATCAATGGAGAGATATAATGAATGAAGCTAAGGTTTTTGTCTTCGGTTTTATTAAGGATGAATATTATGAGTAAAGATATGGCTAGTTTTTCAATTAATTATAATGATATCGTAAGTTTAAATGTTATTTTCTTAGAAAGTAAATTTGCAAATTCTATGGGCGAAGAAAATTTTTCAAGTATATCTAGTGAGGATGTTTTTATAATTTAAAATATATTGATTTATTTCAATAGGTGCAAGTATGAAACTTGAAATGATAATTAATTATCTAATTAAATTTACAGTTAATTGTCTTGTGTTATTGATTTCCATAAATAGTTTCGCTGATAATCGCCCCGGTTTTGTCTGTGGGCAGTTTAATAAGAATATTATAGAAGTTCCTGGCGAGTATGTTTTTCCATTTGCTGAATATGAAGGATATAGCTATTTTGACCCAAGGTTTATTGAAAATAAAAAAGGGTGTGAGGCTAATTTTAGAGTGCTGCCAATGCGAATGTCTTGGTCTGATTTGAAACCATCTAATGAGGTAAGTAATGATGTTAAAATTATAGAGGTTTATGCTGAACCATTAAAAGGAAACCCTGAAAAATATTTGAGTTATAGAAAACACGTGTATTTAGATATGGGGTACCTCAAAAGAAAGGGGGAGTTATATTATGATGAAGAGTTGGATCTTTATTTTACTGAAGTGACTGTAACAATACGAAGAAGTATTGGTCATAAAGATGATATGTATTTTAATAAAAAAGGATATTATTGGAAGGAAATTAATAATGAAGTAATTTTTTTAATTGAGTGTGAATGGTTACCAATTGATGAGAAGTATCATAAGTGTTTTCAATATTTTTTGATTCCAGAAATAGGAACTAAGGTTAAATTTTATTTTGATGCTAAAGAATTATCTAATAGCAATATAATGAGGGAAAAAATACGCATTTTTTTACTCGACCATGTTAAAAATTAGGAGATAATATGAGAAATCAAGAAATTAGAAAGGGTGATTTAAAGTTAACTCGTAGTGATGTTTCTAATGCAATTAAAATTTTATACGTAACCAAAGAACCAAAGTTGATGTATGAATATTTGGAAAGTAAAGGAGATCGATATGCTAAATTAGCTAATAGTGTGGTTAAAGGTGATTCTCTTTCAGGTGCTTTGCGCTTAATTATTTAGATGAAGCTATTTTAGAGCATATTGGAGTGCAAGATGAGTTTATAATTGAGCGTATTCGCTATTATATGGCAATAGCTTATGTTCAAACCCTAAAAAATAGATTTGAAGATGGAAAGGATGTAATCTATGGTGATATAAATCACATAGAGGCTAAATTATTTCATAGTAGTGTATTTTCTTATTATAATCTTCCTTCTGATGCATGGACTTTAGAACCTGTATTTTTTGTGTTACCTAGAGAACAAAGAGAGAGTTATTGGCAGAGAGCTTTAAATTCTGTAGGTGATATAGAAAGTGAAACATTATTAAGTATAAATACTAAAGATATAATGTTTAGAGCATTATATGAAGCTCCAGCGCATATGCAGCCTAAAATACATAGTTGGACTAAACGAGTTCTGGATATTGATAATGTAGTAGATGGCGTGGTGGTTACAGCCAAGAAATCTTATCAAAATATTATATCTCATATAGAAGAAGATAATATGGATAGAATAAATACAATTATTTATAATACAGGAAACCCTTTAATCGATAGAGGAACAGAGCGTTTTTCATTTTGGAATTTTCCATCTGGCGATGGTAGTCGATTTTCTGTACAAACAGATTGGCGTGGGCAAACGGAATTTACACATAAAAATTTATTATCTGAATATTATCTAGAAAGACCTGATTATATATTACCAGAAACAGGCTTATTTGATTCACCATCAGTTAATTATCAACCAGATGTTGCTCATTATGACCGTATGACCGTATGATTGATGATTTAAGGGGAAATATGCCATCAATAAACAACAAGTCAACACCTCCAATTAAGTATCCACACAATATGGTAGATAAATCGATATTGGAAAGCACTTATCCAAAATCCGAACCGAATAGACAATTAGCACCTCGTACAACAAACCTACTTGATAGGTTTAAGGATAATGAAACACCAACAAATTATTATCTAGAACGCCCGAGTGTTGTTCTTCCGGAAACGCCAGGATTTAAAGACTTCCCTACAGATACCATAAGAAATAACCCTCATTTTGAAAATATGATTGGCCAGTTAAGAGACAATATGTCATCAATGAACAATTCAATGGACTCATTTGAAGATAAATACTCAATACCCTCAATGCCAAGTATACCTGAATTTAGTTATAGTGGTTATTCTTCTGGAGGATCTTTTAGTTTTAATTAATATTTAAAAAGTCTACTTATAATAAAATAAATTATTTTAGTTATTAGTAAACGAATGGTGATTACTGATGTTTGTTTTTATGTTGGCAATGTGTTTTTTACATAATTGCTTTTTAAGATTGTTGGTTTCTAACTTTATGAATCACAAGGATGTATATGAATTATAAATTAATAGTTGTGCTTTCAGTTTTTCTTCTCGGTGCTTGCCAAAATCCTCAAGGAAATAATGTAAAATATAATAAAAAAAATATAACTAATTTTTGTGAAAAAAAAGGTGTTAAAACGCCACGTCTTTTCTTTATGCTACAGATGTTATACTTTTCTGAATCTAAGGATTTAATATTTGATAGAAAAAAATTAGTTATTTTCAAGGGGGGAAAAGAAAATAACCCAATGTTAGAATTTTTAAAGTATACAAAAGAAGCATTTATTAAAAAATTAAGCCATGAACAGGCAATGGGTTTTTATCGTAAGAATTTAAATGAAATGGGAATGTCTTATCATGCTTGGATTTTAGCAGATGTTTTAGATGTTATTAATGAGAGAAACCGGGAGACACTATGGCAACAGTTCATTTTTGTGATGAATAACAATGATCCTGCGAAGGAAGCTAAATTATTCATGATGCTTTGGTATGCAATGGTAAGGGAAGCTTCCAAACCACCATCAGACAAGCAAATTAAAAGCAAAAGATGGCTGGAGAAGATGAGGCGGATTGCTTTAGTCAATAAGCTAGAGAGAAAGTTAGATTTTATGTTTGAAGAAATGATTGATGATTCAAAGTTTTATAATAAAAATCGAAGGGGTTCTAATGATATCATTTAAATACAAATCTATTATTACATTAATTTTTATTTGTATAATTTTATCATATTTAAGTCTTTTAAATAAAGGTTATGCTTTTACTGATAAAGACAATATTCAAAAGGTTAATAATTCGGATGATAAATATTTTAGTATTTTTATTTATCTAGAAAAAGAATTTTTAAATAATCATATGAAGGCACGGGGTGAGTCATTTACCAGTGAAAAACGGAGTCGGTATCAAAAAGAAGTAAAATTAGCATATGGACGAATTATGAAAAATCGGAAAGAAAGTGATAACATTCCAATTGGTGATATTACACATCAAGAATTTATTAAAATAAAAAAAGAAGCGATGTTAAATACAGGAATTCCTTATGAAGGTTGGTTATTTAAAGATGTATTTGAAGTATTATCTATAGATAAACAGAATAAAATTATAGGGAAACTATTAAATAGCTTTTCTAATAAATCACTTAATGGTGAATCAGAGTTATTTGCTAGCATTTGGCTAGACATGAAAGAAGAAGCCGCGCAATCTGCATCGATAAAACAGCAACAAAGCCAAGCTTGGCTAGAAAAAATGCGAAAGATCCCTTTAGTTATTACATTAGAAGAGACGATAAATGAAACAGAAAAATTGTTTAATGAATTCACTTACTAGGGCATATATTAATCAAAACTAGTGAGTTCTATTATGGATGGCCACTTTGCAGGTAAATGGTTTTGTGAACAAGATTAAAGTTCTAATAGCAACTATACGGTTATTGCTGTTTATTCAAGCTCCCAGCAATAACCGTTATATTTAAATAAATATAAAATTAATCCAAATAAGCTAATTCAATATTTTGGCAACCCAATGCCTGTAATGTATTTTCGGTAACATACCAATGTTTGATAATTGCATCTTGTTTTTCAACAAACTTAGCTTGGTCGATGGCGTGAATATCTTTACCTGCAAGGTTAATCATAATTAAAGCGGCTTGTAGTGGCGGTAAACTTGGGTTGAATGCGGCATTTTCTGCGTAGCGTCCGGTAAACAGTGAGCCATCTTTTAATTGTAACGCAATTCCTGAATGGGATTGGCTATAAGGTGCATGGGATTGGTTTGCAGCCTCAATTGCTGCACTTAATAACCGGTCACGGCTTTGGTTTTTATAGCCATGGTCAACAGGGTCTAGCAGTAAAGTGGTAATATTGAGGTCAGACGGCCCAAATGAGTCGGGTAAATAGTGGTGTAGTACCGCAGGTGTGCGACCTGGTAAATTCACCATAATTTTACCACCTTCACGTAATTCATTCATAAATTGGCGGCAGTGGCCACAAGGTGTGTAATTTACAGTAATTGAGGTAATCTGCGTTTCACCTTTCATCCAAGAGTGTGTCACTGCACACTGTTCTGCATGGATCACTTGGCCCATTGATACATGGCTAAATTCCATATTGGCACCAAAATACAAGTTACCACTTGCTCCACGTGCGATTGCACCCACGTTAAAATGGGAAATAGGAGTGAGGGCATAGGCAGCAGCAAAAGGCAATAATGCAAAGGCTAACTCAGCGTCGTCTACACTTGTTTCAGCTTTAATCTGTTTAACTTGTTCCGCCGTTAACATGCCTTGAAAATCAGATTTATCAATGATAGGTCTAAGTACTGACTGTAACTTTTCTGGAAGCTCGGCCCAAGCGGCCTTAAATCTTGAATGCATGAGTTACTCTCCCTATTTAATTGTTTTTATTCTATTCAATAATACGTAGAACTATATGTGATGATTGTCACTATTTTGGGTGTAATATATGAAACATATTCTTTTGTTGTGAGATATATCTCATATTTTATCAGTGTGCGTATGAGCAAGAGGCTATTGAACTCCTCTTACCCATATATTTGGTTATTGGCTTAATGAATTAAGCTTAGCTAAAAAGATGTAAAATGACAGGGAATATAAACGGGGCAATAAGCGAGGTGATAACCCCACAGGTCATTAATGCAAGAGAGCTATAAGCACCTTCAATGTAATTCACTTCGGCACAGCGGGCAGTACCTAGGGCGTGGGAAGCGGTTCCCATCGCGAGCCCTCTTGAGGCGTGGGTTCGTACACGTAGCACATCAAATAAGCTATGGCCAAACATGGCGCCTAAGATCCCAACAAACAACACGCAAGCGGCACTAATCGCAGGGATCCCACCAACAGAATCAGCGACAGCCATCGCAATAGGAGTAGTTACTGATTTAGGTAAAATAGAACCCGCGATATCTGGGGTTGCCCCCAACCATAGTGCGATGGCAGCACCGCTGAACATGGCCACTAAACTACCTGCAAAACAAATGCTTAATAAAGATTTCCACTGGGCACGAATTTGGTGCATTTGTTCGTAAAGTGGAAAAGCGAGCGCAACGACTGCGGGTTGTAGTAAATCATTGAGTATTTTGCTACCTGCAAAATAGTGCTCATAAGAGGTATTCGTGATCACTAGTAGTGCAATCAATACCGTAATAGTAATTAATAGTGGGTTTAAAATCGGTAACTTAAATGTGGTCGACAACTTACGCGCTAAATAAAACACCACAATGGTCAGCGGTAATGACCACCAAATATGTTCTAACATTATTCATTCCCCTTAGTTTTATCATTATTAATGACCGAAGAAATTGGGTCTTCGGGGGGTAAAGGAACGTCATCAGGTTGAGCCCCAACGACAGGGCGTTCCTTATGAATATAGTTGGAACTGATGGCGACAACCACCATAACGATTAAGGTACTAACTACACAGGAAACGATGATAGGAACCATTTGTTGGCTGAGTAATTCATAGTAATTCATTATGCCAACACCAATAGGAACAAACAGGATGGTCATATTTTTCAACAAAATGCTGCAACCGGGTTGTGCCCACTTCGCGGGGATAATTTGTAACGCAAGCAATATGAATAAAATTAACATGCCGACAATGCTGCCAGGGATGGAGAATGGAAGTAGTGTTGAGATAAGGTTTCCAATAATCAGGCAAAGGTAGAGTATTGCGAAAGCTCGCAAATATTGCCATCCCGTTATCAGTACCTGTTTAAATGACATGAGACTGGTCCTGTAATGTAATATCTATTCATCATACAATTAACTTTATTATTGTGCTACTGATCACAATAAAAAGCCAATAAAAAAGTGGGAAGTATTTAGCTTCCCACTTTTGATGAATAACAGACTAGAGTAAGTATGGGTTATTTAACTTGCATACCGGGTTGTGCACCACTGTCTGGGCTGAGTAAGAAGATATCTTTCCCGCCAGGACCTGCTGCCATTACCATGCCTTCAGAAACACCGAAACGCATTTTACGTGGCGCAAGGTTGGCAACCATCACCGTTAAACGGCCTTCTAAAGCTTTAGGGTCTGGATAAGCGGAGCGAATACCAGAAAATACTTGGCGCGTTTCACCACCGATATCCAATTGCAATTTCAGTAGCTTGTCTGAGCCTTCAACAAAATCAGCTTGCTTGATTAATGCAATTCGCAGGTCAATTTTCGCAAAATCATCAAAAGTGATGGTTTCTTGAATTGGGTCATCGGCAAGTGGCCCCGTAAGTTGCTGTACGGGTTTGATGCTCTCTTTTGAGGCTTCAACCATCGCATCCACTTTTGCCATTTCAATGCGGTTAAACAACGCTTTAAATGGCGCAACGCTGTGGTTCAGTAATGGGGCGTTAATCGCATCCCATGATAATTCACTATTTAAGAAGGCTTCAGCACGCTTAGTAAGACCCGGCAAAACAGGTTTCAGGTACGTCATCAGAACGCGGAATAAGTTGATGCCCATCGAGCAAATATCTTGCAGTTCTTGATCTTTACCTTCTTGTTTGGCGACAACCCAAGGTGCTTTTTCATCAACATAGCGGTTTGCGATATCGGCTAATGCCATGATTTCACGGATCGCTTTGTTATATTCACGGTTGTTATAATCCTCACCGATAACTTTAGCTGCATCGATAAATTGTTGGTATAACTCTGGCTCAGCAAGGTTTGCTGATAATTTGCCATCAAAGCGTTTAGCAATAAAGCCCGCATTACGTGATGCCAAGTTAACCACTTTATTGACGATGTCGCTGTTGACGCGCTGGACGAAATCTTCCAAATTAAAATCGATGTCATCAATACGCGAAGACAGTTTTGCTGCATAGTAATAGCGCAAGCAGTCAGCATCTAAATGATCTAAATACGAACGCGCAGTAATAAATGTTCCGCGCGATTTAGACATTTTTGCCCCGTTAACCGTGACATAGCCATGAACAAACAGGTTTGTTGGTTTACGATACTGGCTACCTTCTAACATAGCAGGCCAAAACAGGCTGTGGAAATAGACGATATCTTTACCAATGAAGTGGTAAAGGTCGGTTTTCGAATCTTTATTCCAAAACTCATCAAAATCAAGATCACCGCGTTTGTCACACAGGTTTTTAAAGGAGCCCATGTAACCGATAGGCGCATCTAACCAAACATAGAAATATTTACCCGGCGCATCAGGAATTTCAAAACCGAAATAAGGCGCATCACGGGTAATATCCCATTGTTGTAGGCCTGATTCGAACCATTCTTGCATTTTGTTGGCGACTTGTTCTTGTAATGCGCCAGAGCGAGTCCACGCTTGAAGCATGTCGCTAAATGCAGGAAGATCAAAGAAAAAGTGTTCTGAATCACGCATTACAGGTGTGGCGCCAGAAATCACTGAACGTGGGTTAATCAGTTCTGTTGGGCTATAGGTTGCGCTACAGACTTCACAGTTATCACCATATTGGTCTTCGGCTTTACATTTTGGACAAGTGCCTTTAACGAAGCGATCCGGTAAGAACATGCCTTTTTCTGGGTCGAAAAGCTGTGAAATAGTACGGTTCTTAATAAAACCGTTATTTTTCAGTTTCCCGTAAATCAGCTCTGATAAAACTTTGTTTTCTTCACTGTGTGTGGAGTGGTAGTTATCATAACTAATGGCGAAACCAGCAAAATCGTTCTGATGCTCTTGGTTCACTGCCGCAATCATCTCTTCTGGCGTTACGCCAAGTTGTTGAGCTTTAAGCATGATTGGAGTTCCGTGCGCGTCATCGGCACAGATAAAGTGAACCTCTTTGCCGCGCATTCGCTGATAACGGACCCAAATATCAGCCTGAATGTGTTCCAGGATATGACCAAGATGGATTGAACCGTTAGCATAGGGTAACGCACAGGTTACCAGTAATTTATTCGCGACTTGAGACATAGTAACTTTCTTACTTCCATTATTTGAAAAGGGTCTTTGATGTTAACCGATCAAAACCATCGCTGCTAGGGGTATAAAATATTAATTGGAAATTTGTTTGAAAAAGAATTTTTACCTCTTCGTGGCTTTTCCTATCTCGATATAATAACTTTCTTCCTGTTCTCTGTTATGATTAATCTCAGTCAAAGTATATCCGCCCAATTTTCTGTAACTTATTCTAGGATATACATAGTTCAAAAATATAAATAAAGGAGCCGGGATGAACGATAAATCCCCCGAGCAGAACAAACCAGAACTGCTGACTGAACAAGTCTCCAAAGTTTTGGCTTCATTTACACACCCAACACTGCAACGTAATTTGATTTCTATCAAAGCGTTACATCATTGTGCAATGTTGGACAATGTGCTGCATGTCGAATTAGTTATGCCATTCGTTTGGAAAGGGCCGTTTCAAACTTTAATTAGCGAAAAAACTGCTGAATTAAAGCAACAAACAGGGGCTCATGCTGTTGAATGGAAACTGCGCCATGACATCACCACATTAAAACGTGCAAATGATTTGCCGGGTATTAATGGTGTTCGTAATATCTTAGCCGTCAGTTCGGGTAAAGGTGGTGTTGGTAAATCCAGTACTTCTGTGAACTTAGCGCTAGCACTGGCACAAGAAGGGGCGAAAGTGGGGATCCTTGATGCGGATATTTACGGCCCATCAATTCCAAATATGTTAGGCACAACTTTAGAGCGCCCAACCTCCCCAGATGGTCAGCACATGGCGCCAATTATGGCGTATGGCTTGGCGACAAACTCAATCGGTTACTTAGTGACTGATGATAACGCGATGGTCTGGCGTGGCCCAATGGCAAGCAAAGCGTTGATGCAAATGTTGCAAGATACGTTATGGCCTGATTTGGATTACTTAGTTATCGATATGCCACCGGGAACAGGTGATATCCAGCTAACACTTTCTCAAAATATCCCAGTAACCGGTGCTGTTGTGGTGACGACTCCACAAGATATCGCCTTGGTCGATGCCATGAAAGGCATTGTGATGTTTAAGAAAGTCAATGTCCCAGTGCTGGGTGTTGTTGAAAATATGAGCGCACATATTTGCAGTAATTGTGGCCATGTTGAGCCAATTTTCGGTACTGGTGGTGCTGAGAAATTAGCCGAAAAATACCATACTAAATTATTGGGGCAGGTTCCTCTGCATATTTCTTTACGTGAAGACCTTGACCGTGGCCAGCCTACTGTTATGCGTGATCCTGAAGGTGAATTTGCAGATATCTACCGTGAAATTGCTTCGGGTATTTCAGCTTTGATGTATTGGGAAGGGGATAAAATCCCAACAGAGATTTCTTTCCGCGCCGTTTAATCGGTTATAGAGAAAAAAGGCTATTTAGTTTATCACTAGATAGCCTTATTTATTGTTGATACTTTTCTTTACTAAACGTGTTTTTTTAACCTTCTATTTTTCTGAATTGTTTGCGGAACATTTCTTTATTGAGTCATGTTCGCGTAGAATAACCACATCTTTTATTTAATCAGTTTTCTTTCTACGGGCAACCCGAAAAGGTGACTATGAAATTTTTAATTTTTATTGTTGTCGTGGTGCTGATCGTTATTTATTTTTATAACCGTATCGTCGCATTGCGAGAAGCTGTTATTTCGAGTGAAACAGAAATTTCAGTTCAATTAGATCGTCGTGGAAAAGTATTTGATAGCTTATTGGCAACAGTTAAAAAATATTTAAGCCATGAAAGCGAGGTGTTCAGTAAAATTACTGAGCTACGGACGCAAGCACAAACGGCGACTGGGGATAAAGCCCGTGAAGCCGAAGATGCGTTATCAAAAATGGTAACAAGTGGGGCAATTAATGTCGCGGTTGAAGCTTATCCTGAGCTAAAATCCGATGCAATTATGGCAAATTTACAAGAAGAAATCGTTTCTTCAGAAAATAAATTGTCATTTGCTAAACGTGGTTATAACCGTTCATTAGAAACTTATAATGCGTATATCGCTTCTATGCCTGCGGCACTCATTGTTGGCATTATTCCTAGCTTAAAAATTTCAAAGGAATATTGGCGTCTTGATGAAGAAACCATTAAGACTGAGGAATCACGTCGAATTAATTTTGATTAAAAGCCTTTAAACCTTTGAAGTGATAAATCATCGGGATGCCTTATGGTGTTCCGATATTTTATGAGTAGTAGATAACAGGTTACATTATGGATTTTAGAAACGTCATTCGTAAAAATAATATTCGCACACGTTTGGTGGTGATGAGCTATATTTTTTTAATGCTAATCATTGGATTACTGGCGGATATTGCAACACATCCAAATGAACAATTGGATTTGGTCGACAATGCGATGATGTTTGTGACACTTCATGAATTACCTATCGCCACTTTCATTGTTTTAGGTTTAACCTTCCTTGGGCTAATTTATATTCATTTTAGAGGCCATAAAATGATGTTAGCTGGGATGAATGCCAGAGAAATCACCCAAGAAAATGCGAATATCCCCCAAGAAAAGCAACTTTTTAATATTATTGAAGAATTAAGTTTAAGTGCCAGCTTAGGCTATATTCCTCGCTTATATATTTTAGAAACGGACGAGCCTAATGCTTTCGCAGCAGGGTGGAATAATCGTAATGCACTTGTGGGGGTGACAAGAGGCTTATTACAGACACTTAATCGGCAAGAGGTTCAAGCCGTTCTTGCTCATGAAGTTGGGCACATTATTCACGGTGATTCAAAATTAACTCTGTACGTGGGGATTTTGGCGAATGTGATTTTAACCGTGACCAATTTATTTAGTCAGATTTTTATTCGAACAGCAGGGCGCAGTCGCAATAATGCGGCGAACAAAGCGCAAATGATCCTATTAGTTCTGAATTTTGTTTTACCGTGGATAACACAAATTCTCTATTTTTATTTATCGCGTACCCGTGAATATATGGCGGATGCCGCAGCGGTTGATCTGACTTCTGATAACCAAGCGATGATCAGCGCATTGAAAAAAATATCAGGGAAGCATGAAACCCATGATTATGATGAAACGAGTACAGGCCAAGCTTACCGTAAGGCCGCTTATATTTTTAATAAGGGCGATTCTGTGTTTTCAACTCACCCTTCGATTGAAAATCGCATCGCGGTATTAGAAGGAAAAAAACAGTTTTAGTGTATAAATGACATTTTGTACGCTTTGATTTACGGCATTTCCTATCTAATGGGTGTTTTTTTAGCGAACTTTGTTGAGGTATGCTGGAACAACACGCCATTACCCCCTATAATTCCGCCAACATAACATTTTGTTGTTGTGTATTTTCATTTCTAATATTTAACCAGGTTATCATTTTATGACTGACATAGCGCATCACTGTACCATTGTAGGTATATCGGGAGCCTCTGCATCTGGCAAAAGCTTAATTGCCAGCACGTTATACCGTGAATTAAGGGAACAGGTTGGTGATCATAATATCGGTGTTATTCCAGAAGATTGTTATTACAAAGACCAAGCCGATGTCCCAATGGAAGAGCGTCTTAAAGTAAATTATGACCATCCTAACTCGATGGACCACAGCTTGCTTTATGAACATCTCAAATCACTGAAAAGTGGCCAAGCAGTAGAAATTCCGCAATACGACTATGTCGCTCATACCCGTAAACAGAAAACCATCACGTTTAAACCTAAAAAAGTTATTATCATTGAAGGTATTTTATTATTAACAGATAAGCGCTTACGTGGTGAAATGGATTTTTCTATTTTTGTCGATACGCCACTTGATATTTGCTTGATGCGCCGTATTAAACGTGATGTAAATGAAAGGGGCAGAACGCTCGACTCCGTTATTGACCAATATAATAAAACGGTTCGCCCAATGTTTTTGCAATTTATTGAGCCATCAAAGCAATATGCCGATATTATAGTACCTCGCGGGGGGAAAAACCGTGTTGCGATTGATATCTTGAAAGCGAAAATTGGCGAATTCTGTCAAGATTAAACCGCGCAGAAATTAAAATAATGAAGGGGGAAACAACCATGCGTCTTTGTGACCGCGATATTATTCAATGGATGGATGATGGTAAATTAGTTATTAGCCCACGCCCACCAGTTGAACGAATCAATGGTGCAACTGCAGATGTTCGTTTAGGAAATCAATTCCGTGTTTTTCGAGGACACACGGCTGCATTTATTGACCTTAGTGGCCCTAAAGATGAGGTTAATGCCGCATTAGATCGCGTCATGAGTGATGAAATTGTGCTTGATGAAGATGAGCCCTTTTTCCTACATCCAGGTGAATTAGCACTTGCAGTGACGCTTGAGTCTGTTACGCTCCCTGATAACCTTGTCGGTTGGCTAGACGGGCGCTCTTCATTAGCGCGGTTAGGTTTGATGGTGCACGTAACAGCACATCGAATTGACCCCGGTTGGCATGGGCAAATCGTGCTAGAATTCTACAATTCAGGTAAATTACCGTTAGCGTTGCGTCCTGGCATGGTGATTGGCGCATTAAGTTTTGAGCCGTTATCTGGTAGTGCTGATCGCCCTTATAATAGCCGACAAGACGCTAAATATAAAAACCAACAAGGTGCTGTTGGTAGCCGTATCAGCGAAGACTGATAACCGGTGAACTTTGCGGAAATTGCGGCGTTTAATGGAGATTAAACAGGTAATTTCCGCCCATTTTCAGGGATAGGTGTGAGTTCATTTTTGTGGCGAGCGCAAGCGGAATTTAAGAGAGGGAAGGATGAAACGTTTTTTGACGACACTGATTATTTTACTCGTGGTAATTGTTGCAGGGTTAACCACACTTGTAATGTTGGTGAACCCGAATGATTTTCGTCATTATATTGTTGAACAGGTAGAGAAAAAAAGCGGTTATCAACTTGAATTCAACGGTGATATGCGTTGGCATGTATGGCCAACTTTAAGCATTATTACTGGCCCTGTTTCCCTTACTGCACCGAATGCCGCTAAACCCATACTAAGTGCAGATAATATGCGCTTAGATGTTGAATTATGGCCACTTATTTCCCATAAGCTTTCTGTTGAGCAAATTGTGATTGATGGTGCTGTTATCCGCAAAACACCGGATAGCGAAATCCAAACTCACCGTAATGCTCCTGTCGCGCCAGGTGGTGTGCCTACATCCTCCCCTTTACCAGAGAAAAATAGCTGGTTATTAGATATAGAAAAAATTAATATTTCCAATAGCTTAGTGATTTGGCAAACATCTAAAGATGAGTTTAACCTACGTAACATTGATTTATCACTGAAGAAAAGTGATAAAAAACAGGTCGCTGTTAAATTCAGTGGAAATCTAAATAAAAACCAACAAGAGTTTGTATTTAATCTACGTGCAGATATCGATTTATCGGATATTAATCAAAAGATTAGTGGGAAATTAACGCAATTTGATTATAAATTGAGTGGTGTTGATTTGCCTGAAAGTGGAATTGAAGGGCAAATAACAAGTGATTTTCTATACACCAAAGGGAAAGTAGAAAGTGCCAGTTTAAGCCATTTGGTGATAACGGCTAATGAAAGTGCCCTGTCAGGCGATGCTAGTATACAATTAGCCGATACCCCCAAAATAATGGTCAATTTAGTGGCCGAAAAATTAGATTTAGATAACTTACTGGGGACTGTGCCTAGCAGTACCCGTATCGAATCAGAGGTGAATAATAACCGTGTTGGTGTTAAACCAGTTATTTCTGGTGCAAATCCTCAACAATATGATTTATCTGGCTTGCAGGTATTTTCCGCCAATATCAATTTAGCCATTAACCAGTTAATCTATCGTGGAATGATGGTTAGTGACGTAGTTTTTGAGGCACAAAACCAAACACCTCGTTTGACGGTTTCAAAATTACAGGGTAAGGCATTTGGTGGTGCCTTCTCATTACCAGTGACATTTAATTACAGTTCAACGCCTGCATACGTTTCCGCAAGGCCGGATTTTAAAAATATCGACCTAACACCACTATTAAAAGCCTTCAATATGCCACAAAAATTAAGTGGGGTAATTTCGTTAAATGCTACATTATCGGGTGTAGGTTATGATGACCATGCAGTAAAAAATCAATGGCAGGGGCCTGTTAATTTTGAGTTAAGAAATGCAAAATTGCAGGGGTTGAATATTCCTTTATTAATTCAGCAATCCGTTTCCAGAGTAACCAATAAAATTAATACACCAGTGAATACGGGTAACGTCACTGAGGTTGATTCCTTCACTGTAGCAGGGAAATTAAATAAAGGTAATTTGAACATTTCCTCTATGAATGCAATGTCATCCTTAGTGAATATTAGTGGGCAAGGCCGTATAAATATCCCTAATGAAACCATTGATGTCAATTTAGGGGTTAATATTGCTAACGGCTGGGGCGGTGATTCACGTTTAGTCCAGCAATTGCAAGCGATGACCATTCCACTGCGTATTTATGGTAGTTGGAATAATTTAAAATACCAATTAGATGTGGAAAAACTACTGCGTAATGAGCTACGGACTCAAGCCAAAGAAGCCCTTGGTAATTTCTTAAAGAAAGAAGAAAATAAAGGGCTTAATGATTTATTGAATGCATTGTGAAGATAAATGCATATTTCATATATGAATAGTATAAAAATGGAGCCGCTTAAAATAGGTGGCTCCATTTGATGGTAATAATTTATTGTTCAAATTTGGATGGTGTTTTTCTGCCTATCAGAAATTCGTTGTGTTTTTGTTTATTATTCTTGTAAGCTTGGTGAGTTTGATTCATTTTGTCATTATCTTGTTTTTCTAATTCTGCTATCTGAGCCTTCAGGTTTTTTACTTGACCTGGTGCATCATTGAGTGTTTTTTGCTTCGAACTATGATGCTTGTATGAAGAGCTATTTAACAGACCTTGATATGTAACGATGTTTTTTTGTACAGCATCTAATCTGTCCCCTAACTCTCTGATATTATCCTGAGAGAAGGCCCCATTTGCTTTGTTGTTTTTAATATCGTTAATTTTTGAAGTAATATCACTTAACAGCTTTGTCATGGCATTCTTTAGTTGTTTAACATCTTTTTTATGAACGGTTTTTTTTGATGTAGTAATGGGGCATTTTTGATTATCATTGCTAACGCTGTGAGTATTTCCACTCAGGCCTTTCGGTGAGTTATTTGTATTTTTAATCGCAGGCGGATTCGGTCGCAGTACTGTTTTTGAGCCATTATTTACGTTTGTCATGATATGACCTTTATTAAAGTTAATTGTATTTTATTGGTCGAATTATTCAGTGTTTCAATGCTATTTTCTTTAATAAAACGCTACTGTTTTTATTGTTAACGGGTAAAGAGATAACATCTGCGGTTTTTAGACAAAAAAATACCGGCTCTATAGGCCGGTATTGTAGTAAAGAAATAAAACTAATTAATCATCTTCAAATTCATAGCCATCACCTTCAGGGGCAGGTGGCGTGATTAACACTTTATTAACTCGGTGGCTGTTAACCTCAAGAGGTTGGAATATACAACCGTTAATTGTCACTTGTTCACCCACTTCAGGAACACGCTGCAAGTGCTCCATTAAAAGACCCGCAATCGTTTCATACTCACGTTTATCGTCTAATTCCATAGGGATAAACATGATCAGGTCTTCAAGTGGCATAAAGCCGTTGGCAATCCAAGTACCATCATCCAGTTTTTGAATGTCGTGGCGTGAGTCATTTTCTTCATCACCAACCGGCAAGTTACCTGCGATCGTTTCCATTACATCGGTCAATGTCACGATACCTTCGATAGAACCAAACTCATCCACAACAAAGGCAAAGTGAGTATGCGCCTTACGAAACTGCTCTAACGCTTTTAACAGAGATAACCCTTCTGGGAATATCAATGGTTGGGTAATCAATGCACGTAAGTTTAATGGTTGGCCTTTTAATTGCTGTTTAACCAAATCCATTACATGTACTACCCCAACAGGTTCATCACTGATAGTTTCATCAATGACCACTAAACGCGAGTGTGGGTTTTTCTCCATTAATTGCAGTAAATCTGAAGATGATTTATTAATGTCGAGATAATCCACATCATGGCGTGAAGTCATAATGCTTTCTACGTTACGTTGTGCCATACCGAGCACTCGAGCAATCATCAAGCGCTCTTGTGGGTCAAAAACCGATTGATTATCAGCGATAAGGTCAGAAGTGTGCGGGTCTAATTCCCCACGCTCATTATTACCGCTGAGAATACGTAAGACCGCTTCTGCCGTACGTTCACGTAGTGGACGTGAGCCTTTAAGGAACTTACGACGGTTAAATTGGGCAAATTGATTTAGGACTTCAATCATGATAGAGAAGCCAATTGCAGCGTATAAGTAACCTTTCGGTATGGCATAGCCAAACCCTTCGGCAACTAAGCTGAAACCAATCATCAGTAAGAAGCTTAAACACAGTATGACAATGGTTGGGTGCTGGTTAACAAAGCTAGTTAACGGTTTACTTGCCCAAATCATTAATACCATAGCAATGGTTACAGCGGCAATCATTACGCCGATATGGTCAACCATGCCGACAGCGGTGATCACGGAGTCCAGTGAGAATACGGCATCAAGAACAATAATTTGTGCAACAACAGCCCAGAAATTCGATGTCTTTCTTTGAGTATTGGTGTGTTCGTCTTTCCCCTCCAGCCGCTCGTTTAGTTCCATTGTGGCTTTAAACAAGAGGAATAGACCACCCACCAACATGATTAAATCTCGAGCACTAAAAGGATGCTCAAAGAGAGTTAATATTGGTTTCGTGAGGGTAATGAGCCATGACAAGCTAAATAGAAGCACAACACGCATAATCAGGGCTAATAAAAGTCCAGTTACACGGGCTCTATCACGCAGCTTTGGCGGGAGCTTATCTGCCAGAATGGCGATGAAGACGAGGTTATCAATACCAAGAACGATTTCTAGAACGATAAGGGTAGCGAGGCCCGCCCAAATCGAAGGATCTGCGATCCATTCCATACAGTTTGTTTTACCTTCTGATATGACGGCTTATACCGACGAATGAATAATGCGGTTTGTTGAATGAAATATCAATAAAAAATCACGCTAATTGGACAATTCTTGACAAAAATGGCCTTGTATACGTCATCGATTGCATCAATAACTACCATGCTGCCCAATCCTAGGTTAATATGTGATCCCGTTAACAGAATGTCAGCACGGTCGAGGCTGACTTGGTCCTAATCAGACAGGAGTTGTTCATGTCAAAGCAGCAGATTGGTGTTGTCGGAATGGCAGTCATGGGGCGTAACCTTGCGCTCAATATTGAAAGCCGCGGTTACTCAGTGTCTATCTTTAACCGTTCTAAAGATAAAACAGACGAAGTGATTGCCGAAAATCCAGGGAAAAAATTAGTTCCCAACTATACAATTGAAGAGTTTGTTGACTCTCTGGAAAAACCTCGCCGCATCTTGTTGATGGTTAAAGCGGGTGAAGCGACGGACAAAACTATTGCCTCGCTGACTCCTCATCTGGACAAAGGGGATATCTTAATTGACGGCGGTAATACCTTATTCACTGATACTATCCGTCGTAATCGTGAATTATCCGAACAAGGTTTTAATTTCATCGGTACTGGTGTTTCAGGTGGTGAAGAAGGCGCACTGAAAGGCCCTTCAATTATGCCGGGCGGGCAAAAAGAAGCTTATGAATTAGTTGCGCCAATCTTAAAAGAAATCGCAGCACAAGCCGAAGGCGAACCTTGTGTGACCTATATTGGTGCAGATGGTGCGGGCCACTATGTGAAAATGGTTCACAACGGTATTGAATACGGTGATATGCAATTAATCGCAGAAGCCTATTCATTATTAAAAGGTTCTTTGAACCTGAGCAACGAAGAGTTAGCTGGTATCTTTGCTGAGTGGAACAAAGGTGAGCTGAGCAGCTATTTGATTGAAATTACAGCAGATATTTTCAAGAAAAAAGATGAAGATGGTAAATATCTCGTTGATGTGATCCTTGATGAAGCGGCTAATAAAGGTACAGGTAAATGGACTAGCCAGAGTGCGCTGGATTTAGGTATTCCCCTGACTTTAATTACTGAATCTGTATTTGCGCGTTATATTTCTTTCTTAAAAGATCAGCGCGTTGCGGCATCTAAAGTATTAACCGGTCCAACCCTAAAAGCCGTTGAAGGTGATAAAAAAGACTTTATTGAAAAAGTTCGCCGTGCACTGTATTTAGGTAAAATTGTGTCTTATGCGCAAGGCTTCCAACAGCTCAAAGCGGCATCGGAAGAATATAACTGGGATTTAAACTACGGTGAAATTGCAAAAATCTTCCGTGCAGGTTGTATTATTCGTGCGCAGTTCCTGCAAAAAATTACTGATGCGTATAACCAAGATGCGAAAATTGCAAACTTACTGCTAGCGCCATATTTCAAGCAAATTGCTGACGAATATCAGCAAGCACTGCGTGATGTTGTTTGCTATGGCGTACAAAATGGTATCCCAACACCGACATTCTCAGCGGCTATCTCTTATTATGATAGCTACCGTTCAGCAGTATTGCCTGCAAACTTGATCCAAGCGCAACGTGACTACTTCGGTGCTCACACTTATAAACGTACGGATAAAGACGGTGTTTTCCACACTGAGTGGATGGAATAAAATTCGTTATCATTAATATTTGATAACACAAAAGGCGCTAGGTTTAGCGCCTTTTTTGACTTTGAAGAGCCGTAAAATATTTAATTTATCATTATAAGTAAATCATTAATTCGACGGTGGCTTTAGCTTTTCTATAATTTATTGCATCTAATATTTTAAAAATTAATTTTATCGAGTCTGGGCATGGCTTATGCGTAATTTTCTTATCTTATTACTTTTATTGGTATTACTTGGTCCATTAGGGATTGATTTATATTTACCAACAATACCTGATATTGCGAAGGATTTAGGTAGCAGTGAGTCGGTGATCCAGTCAACGATAGCATTGTTCATTCTTGTTCTGGGGCTAGGGCAATTGTTTTCGGGCCCATTAGTGGATAGGTATGGCCGAAAACCTGTCGCGATTTTGGGCATAGTGCTGTACATCATTGGGGCAGGTGTTGCTATTGCAGCAACAACACCCGTGGTATTTATTGCCTCGCGTTTATTGCAAGGGGTTGCAGTCTGTTGTACTTCGGTGGTGGCATTTAGTTGTGTACGTGACCGTATGAATGGCACGGAAGCGGCTCGTGCCTTTGGCTTCTTAAATGGGACATTGAATATTGTTCCTGCGTTAGCTCCGCTGCTCGGAGGCCTGTTAGCAGAAGCGTGGGGCTGGCGAGCTCCGTTCTGGTTTCTTGCTTTGTATGCGTTAGTCATATTAGTGCTGATTGTTGCCTTTTTACCTGAAACTCGCCCAGCTAATTTGCCAAAAGCAAAAGTTATCCCACTGAAAACCTATTGGCGAATTTTGGGGAATCCTCAATTTATTATTTTTGCCTTAGTGAACGCAGGCACGATGGGTATGGCATTAACATATGTATCACTTGCACCAACTGTACTGATGGGGGATGCCCAGTTAACTCCGCTCGCGTTTTCTATAGTATTTGGTGTTAATGGTTTTTGGATCATGTTTGCCAGTTATATCGCTAATTATTTTATTCATAAAATAGGGCGGCCAACCTGTTTATTGATTGGTAGTTCAATGATGGCACTTGGCTGCTTAGGATTATTGCTAGGTTTTGTCGTATTGCCGATAGAAATACAAAACCATTGGTTAGTCTATATGTTGCCTGTCGCTTGTGCTTGTACAGGGCTGGCCTTTATGATGGGAACGGCAACCAGTTATGCTTTAGAACCGTTTGGTAATGAAGCAGGCACCGCATCTGCCTTAGTGGGTTTTGTTCAAATGGCAGGAGGAGCAACTCTCGGACTTTGTGCAATCGGTTTGCCTATCGCACCAAAAATATCATTAGCATTAGTTATGCTGGTTGGTTGTTTGTTTGGATTACTTGCAAGAAAAGCGAGTTTATCTCTTGTTAAATCAGCATAGAGTAGATCGTTTAAAGATTTTATTTTTCATTATGTCGTATATAGTTATCACTAATTAATTTAGTAATTAGTGATAACTTAGATAAAATTATGTAATATCACCATTAATCGTTGTTAGGAGTCTATTCTTCTTTATTTCAATTTCTCTAGAATGGACAATTTTATTATTAATATAAAGATTAGCTTTTATGGGGTTTAAACTTCGCTCAATATTAACATGAAATTTATTCATCATCTCTTCATTTGAACGGAAGTTATGAAGTTGGTACTGGCTTATTGTCCCATCTTCAAAAATAACCTCTAAATATGGCATTTGAGTGTCTATATTTTTATCATAGCTATAAACCATGCCATAAGAACCATATAAAGAAGGGTAGATATAGCTATCAATTACATCTTTAGGGTCATAGAACCCCATTAAGGTCACAACAGGTACTCCTTGTTTATAGGGAACTTTATAGAGGATTGTTTCATTACTATCTTTTCTCTTCCAATTGTAACCATCTGAAATATAGCAAATTAAATCATTTTTTTTGATTGGTTCAATCTGGTTGTTAATATAAAGCTCACTATCGAAATCTGCGCCTGATTCTATTCTTAAAATAGCATTTTTATTATTTTCATTTGCTAATGGAATGTTGATTTTTGGGGCGTGATAACCATTTCCATTATAAATAATAATATTTTTATTTTTTTTAAATAGTGAATTTAAATCGTTAGTTGTAATATCTGAGCCATTTATTGCAGTAAACTCGACGGTATTGAATTGTGATAGTTCTAAATATGCATCTACCATCTCTTTTGTTTTTGGATCCCATTTTTTATATCCTGTTTTTGATTCTGTACTAAATACATATTTACTTTCTAATCTATTTTGAATTGCAATGAAAGAGTTAGGCGTATAAGCAGTATAAGCGTTGTAACGAGTATCATAAAATTCGCCTCCACTCATTGCGTCATGATTTAATTTACCATCTTGGTATATATTGGGAATAAAATAGTTATTATCTGAATCCCATAGCCAGGTTGAATTTTTTTTATTTGCAACTGCATGGGAGCCGCCTTCATCTCCCCCATGATAATCACCTAAACCAAAATTGTGACCGAATTCATGGCTAAGCTCATTACTATCTGTCCTATTTAATGTTGCTTTACCTCCACCACCAGACCAGCCGTGGACGACTCTACCATTTTTATACATTCCGACAGAGTTATAGGCAGTTATCTGGGAGGTTGGAACAAAGGAATCAGCATCTGGAGCTGAACTATTTATGCCATAATTTGCGGTGTTAACACCATTAGCATAAAAAGATTTAGTGATCCACTCTCGCATGCTGCCACTATGGCCTCCTCCTTCATCCGGTGCATTATCTGTAAATACTTGGCCATTAGGCATGACCACTTTTAACAAATGGATAGGTTCGTAGCGGGAGACAATTAATTTTTTTACCGGGATCGTTTGATAATATTGGCGATTTAATTCAAATTTATCTAGAAATAGAAGTGTATCTCTTGGTGGTGTAAGCAACCCTATATCAAAAGTATTAATGAGTAATTCATTTGGTGCACCTACATCAATGTTAGATAATATGCTTTTCTGACCTTGATAATTAAATTCAAGTTTTATTTCTGGATGGATATATTCTTTTGGGATTGTAGTAGACCATGTTTTATCTATATATTCCAAGTTGCTAATGAAATTTTCTTTGTTATTCTGATTAATAGGGATCCATTTTTTATCTAAATCATAGACAAAAAGGACGTTTTCACCTGTTTGTAACTTTATAGTGTTTTTTCCATAATGAATGTAACTGTTATACGATGCATTAGAGCTAAACAGTATTTTCTTATTATGGAATGCATCATTTTTATTTAATGTGAAGTCACGACTCCAATTACCATCACTAGTCAATATTTTTATTGAGTCATTATTCTTTATTAGATTATTTAAATAATTTCTTTTTTTCGAAGCCTCAATGATTAATTCATTTTCATCTAAAGTTATATCAAATTTATTAGGGTATGAGTTGTTGATTTTTGATGTGTGACTAGAATAAATAGGGATGTTTTTCCATTTGCCATTTGAATTACAATGGAATAATAATATACTGTCTTTTTTTAGCTCGAAAACTTTATTTGTAGTGTGGATGAATGTTGACTCTTTAGCTTCTGATGTGAAAATGATTTTTTTAGATGTAAATTTTTTATTCTTTTTTAGCGTGAATTTTTTGACTCTGTCATAATCCATTTTCATTATTTTTAAGGTGGAGTTTTCTTCTAGATTTTTCTCAAAAAAATCTGCATCTATTTTATTTATATCGATATCTGGCAGGTTTCCAATTTCAAAATAAATAATTGGAAGAGAGTTTGAGCTTGCTTTTCTAGGTGGACTGTAATATTTCATTTGTTTAGCATCACTTTTTGTCAGCCAATACCCATTTTCATCACACATAAAACGAGTGGATGATTTTGAAGGTAATACAGAAGTGTTATTGCCATAATTAACTTTAATGTCGTTATTATCAGTATTGTGTAATGTGATAGTTTTACCTTTATAGTTGATGCTGTTATTTAGAATAAAAGTTTTTTTTGTGTTGTTATGATTAAGTTTTAACTTTATGTTTTTGTTATTCAAAATTGCTTTATGCAAGTGATTTTGATTTTTGGAAATTTCAATTAATTCACTATTAGATCTCATGACAAGGTCGAAATTTACCGGTGATTTGAAATCACGAGGTAATAAATTAGTTTCTCTTATACTATTATTTGCAATTTTTGGCAGTTTAGATGGTGGGGATAGTGGTTTTTGCATGATTAAATTATGATTTTTATCATAAATATTTAATTGAATTAGATTTTCTTCTGGAATATGAGTATGCGGTTTAAACATAATTAAAGTCTTACGTTCCTTAACTAGTTTTGGCTTACTATCTCCATCTATATGGAGTTTAGATGGAATAATATTAGCTTGGGCGAAAAATACATTTCCTTTTAATTCACCATCTACATCACTAGAGTGCTGGTTGTTATTAAAGTAATGATTGGTTTTCCCATTTTCAAAAAATGAGAGATTACCGAAGGATTTGTTTATTTCTGTTATTAAATGCCAATAATCTAGAATGGAGTTAGACTTATTTATAGTATCTATATAATAATCATTGTTTCCTATTGATAAAATATGGCTTTTTAAACTGTTAATCAGTAATGATGGTGAAGTCGTACTTAAGTTTTTATTTGGCATAAAATATTATCTTATCTATTTGTTGTTTCGTAGAAGCTGGTCAAATTTTTAGTTGATGGTAAGATAAAATATCTTTAAAAAAAAGATGAATTGTTTAATAGTTACTCCTAAATGATACTCTAAGTATTGGAAAGCTCACCATGAGTGAGGAAATTAATATTATTTGAACTAGTGAGGTTAAAATGAATAACTCATTACTAAAAAAGCCAATGATTACTTAGTGTGATGTATTTTGAACGCGGATACATCACCATAGAATGCGTTCTATGGTAAATATAAACGAATTAAAAGGTTTAGTACCATGAATCAAAAGCATTGGTCAAAATACGAGCTCCTTCATGAGGTTGTACAAAATCCCAATATCCATATTAAAGGTAAGCATAGTTATTATAGCGACTGCTGGGATAACGGGTTTGAGCGGTCAGTTGTGCGTTATCTACAAGGTGATGAACAAAGCCGAGATTGGCAGCTAGCATGGAATGTTGACCAACTTTATATCGGTGATTATGTCTGTATTGGTAGCGAAGCTGTGATATTAATGGGAGGGAATCATACTCACCGAATGGATTGGTTTTGCTTATATCCTTTTCTTGAATTTATTGAAGAAGCTTATGTAGGAAAAGGCGACACAGTGATTGGCGACGGAGCCTGGGTTGGCATGCGAGCCTTTATCATGCCCGGAGTTAAAATAGGTGAAGGAGCTGTAATTGCTGCTAATAGTGTAGTGGTCAAAGATGTCGAGCCTTACTCCATTGTGGGAGGGAACCCTGCAAAGCCGATTAACTACCGCTTCTCACACGATGTAATTACTGAACTATTAGCATTGAAAATCTATGATTGGTCGGAGGAAAAATTTACCGCATTAAAGCGGTTTATTTGTGGATCAGATTTTGTGGCATTAAAAAATGCCAGTCAGGAATATGATCAGCGATTGATTGGTTAATTTTACTTATTGATGGGTATTCTGTGGAATACCCTTTTTTAATACAAAACTATTTTTCTTCTGTGCGAATAAACTCAACTAAAGTCGGTGCGGCTATTCTTTGATAATCTTCTGTATTTAAAATAATAGAGCGCTCTAATGTACCTGCATTAAAGGCGAGTTCCTCAAAACGTTCAAATAATAGTGGGTCAGCAATTAACTTTAAATTAGGGTGAAAACTAAAAGGCGGAATAGCCCCGAACACACATTGGGTGAGCTCATCGACTTCCTTTGGGCTTGCTAGAGATGCGCGAGTTCCACCAATAGCTATGGCAACCTTACTTAAATCAGCCTGTTTATCAGCAGGTAAAATTGCCAGTACGTGTTGGCGGACCCCATTTCCTTTTACATGGCATACTAGTCCTTTTGCCCCTTGCCCAAGCTGCGTGCCACGTATTTTTGCCACTTCTTCCGATTTCCCGGCTGTGGGATGCTCCATCACACGATATTTTGCATTATTTTTATCAAGTAACTGTGTGAGTTGCATAAAAATAGAATTTTCAGACACTGTTTTTTCCCTTTAAAACCACATCAATAATAAGAAATGATAACAAGTTAATTAAGAGATACAACCGTGAAATATAGCGAGCTAAAATCCATAAATTTGGAAAATGTTATAAATTGCATATCAGATGCGGTTTTTAACTATATTGTTAATCTATTTTTGGGTTTTGTTGTCATATCTTCTGGTGAATTAATTATTATAAATAAAATCAATGGGTTAATTTTTTATTTTTTTATTTTGATTGAGAATACATCTTATTAAGGATTGAGTTTGATCATTTACGCTGCATTGTATTATCGGTAATATAAAATTTTATATAACGAAAAGATAATATGACTCGTAAATTTAATTTATATCTCATTATGCCGCTTATTGCAGGGATCGCACCGTCTATTGTTGCAGCACAAGTTTCTGAACAACTGGCTAAACCTAAGCAAGATAGAATGTTAGTCACCGCAGCGCCAAGTGATGTAACCATGGAAGCACAGGCTGGTGCTGGCTTTTTCACATCGCAAATTGATATTGGCCCATTAGGCAACCGTGAGTGGATTGATACGCCGTATTCTACAACCACGATTAGCCGCGAAATGATTAATAATCAACAAGCTAAAAGTTTGAGTGAGTTATTGAAATATGCGCCAAGTACACAAATGCAAGCCCGTGGAGGGATGGATGTAGGGCGTCCACAAAGCCGAGGCATGCAAGGTGGCGTGGTAACGAATAGCCGGATTGATGATCTGTATATGGTGTCAACAACGGCATTTCCCGTGGAAATGTTGGATAGAGTGGACATTATTAATAGCTTGACGGGAGCATTGTATGGCCCTGCAAGTCCCGCAGGGCAGTTTAATTTCACCACAAAACGCCCTGAGGATATTCAGCGTTTTTCTTTAGGTTACCAAAGCCGTAATGCCTATAGTGGCCATGCTGATTTAGGTGGTTATTTTGATGCTGATAAACGTTTTGGATATCGCCTTAATTTGTTGGATGAAGAGGGAACAGGCAGCCTTAAAGAGAGCACATTACGCCGTAAGTTAGCCTCTGTGGCGCTTGATTGGAATATTCAACCGGGTACACAGCTTCAGTTTAATGCCAGCCACTATAATTTTGTGCAAAAAGGTTATGTGGGTAGTTTTAGTTATGGCTCTGCTATCAAATTACCAAAATCACCTAATCCACAAGATAAAAATTTAGCATTGCATACCGCAGGAAATGATTTAACCACTGATACCGTTAGTACTCGATTAATTCATGATTTTAATGAGGATTGGACACTAAAAGCGGCAATTGGTTATCAGCAAGCGGATAGGGCGATGCGTACGGTGACAAGTACCATTCAAGATAACAATGGAACCATTAGCCGCTCATTAAGTGATTCTCCTGCTTCGGGACGTTTTCGTGTGTTGAGTAATTCAGTGGTAATTAATGGTCATGTAGACACAGGCTCTATTGGTCATGATTTATCATTAGCGACGAATGGCTATGTTTGGTCGATTTATAGTGCAAAAGACAAGAGCGTGAGACGTGATTTGGGGCAAACCAATATGCACCGCCCGTCGCCAATGGAAGAGCCATCGGATGGCAAAATTCATACGGGAGGTTCACGTTATAAATCAGCTGAAAATAGCCAACAAAGTATCACTGTCGGTGACACAATCACGTTTGATTCACAATGGTCAGCCATGTTTTATCTCAGCCAAAGTTGGATTGAAAGCCGTAGCTTTGATAAACAAAACCACAAAACCAGCCAGACCAATGACCATGGCCTCAGCCCTCAAGCAGCATTGATGTATAAAATTACCCCTCAGGTGATGACTTATATTAGCTATGCTGATTCGTTAGAAGAGGGGGATACCGCGCCGATGAATCAAAACCTGAAAAATGAAGGGCAGACTTTAGACCCTTATCGTAGCAAACAATATGAATTGGGTATTAAAGCCGATGTAGCAGATTTAAACCTTAGTGCTGCGGTATTCCATTTGGAGCGGCCATTTGCCTACGCGGGGGATGACAACGTGTTCCGCAAACAAGGTGAACAAGTAAACCGAGGGCTAGAGCTCACGGCAACCGGCCATGTTTGGCAAGGGCTAAATGTCTATAGCGGCGTGACTTTCTTAGATCCAAAACTCAAAGATACCAAGTTCACGACAACGCGTGATAAACGTGTTGTTGGTGTGCCGAAAGTTCAAGCCAATATGTTAGTGGAATACAGTTTACCGACAATGCCAGAACTGGTGTACAGCGCTAATGTGCACTATACAGGAAAACGAGCTGCTAATGACACCAATACTAGTTGGGCAGGTAGCTACACAACATTGGATTTAGGAACTCGTTATAGTACAAAAATCAATCAAGTTCCAACGACGGTCAGATTATCCGTCAATGACGTAACGGATGAGCGCTATTGGGCTTCCATTTTTCCATCAGGTATCAATGGAGAAGGGAAAGGGGGAAGTGCTTTTTTAGGTTCAGGCCGTGAAGTTCGCGCAACGGTTACGTTTGATTTCTAATTATAACAGTCTAGGAGTATGCCGTTTTACGTTAAGGTGAAACGGCGTGAAAAATATGAGAAAAACCATTTTTCTGCAATCGGTCATTTTACTGTTTGGACTACTAATGAGTAGCGCAATACAGGCGAAGACAGATAACCCCGAATTGCGTATTGCAACACCGTGGCCAGCACAAAATACTATTATTATGATGCTAGGTTACGGTGAGCAAATTGTCGGCACATCGATGATCGCGAAAAAAATTCCATTATTTCGCCAAATGTTACCCAATATTGATGATGTTCCAGTGATCAGTATTAGCAATCAATTAAACCCAGAACAAATCATTTCATTACGTACGGAGTTACTGTTCATTGCTAAAGGAATGGAAGTCCCACAACGTGATTTATTAGAAAATGCAGGGATGAAACTGGTTGAATACCCAGCGAATTCATTAAAATCGTTACAAGAAAGGGTTCAAGCCACAGCAAAAGAGCTGGGCCCTGATGCGCAAAGTAAAGCTATTGAATATCAACGCTATTTTGACCGTAATATCGTATTAGTTAATGAACGACTAAAAGGGCTCACTGATGCAGAAAAACGGACGGTATACCACAGTATGGGGAACGTGTTATTTACGTCTGGCCGCCCATCATTAAATCAAGATTGGATGGATTTAGCAGGGGCAAAAAATGTGGCTGAGACTTGGTTTTCGGATAAAAAAAATAATTCAGGTGAGGTCTTGTTGGAAAGCATTATTACTGCGAACCCTGATGTGATTGTTGCGATGAATAAAGAAGATGCTAATATCATACTCACATCTCCTCAATGGAAAGCAATTAGCGCGGTAAAAAACCAGCAGGTATATGTGAACCCAAAGGGAATGTTTTGGTGGTGCCGAGAAACGTCAGAGGAGGCATTGCAGTTTCTGTGGCTAGCACAAACACTGTACCCAGAGCGCTTTGTGGATATCGATATGCAACAAGAAACGGCTGATTTCTATCTGAAATTCTTTGGTATTTCATTGAGCGATGCGCAAATCGATAATATTTTGCACCCATAAAATAAAACTGCCAGCGAGGCTGGCAGCCTGTTATTTATTGATGACGCTCTTTTAACCGTTTGATTATCGTGCTTAAATCCAGCTCTTGGTCTTGTAGTAAGACTAATAAGTGGTACATCAAATCCGCGGCTTCGTTAGTCAATTCAGCGCGGTCATTAACGGTTGCCGCCAGAGCGGTTTCAACACCTTCTTCACCCACTTTTTGAGCAATACGTTTAGTACCGCTAGCATATAAACGCGCGGTATAGGAGCTTTCAGGAGAGGCAGTTTTGCGTTCTTTTAGTAATGTTTCTAACTCAAATAAAAAGCCCCAGTCACTTTGTGCGGGCGCGAAGCAGCTTTGTGTACCGTTATGGCAAGTTGGGCCATCCGGCAGTGCGAGAGCCAGTAGCGTATCACTGTCACAATCAGGGTAGATATCCACCAAATTTAGAAAATGATTGGAGGTTTCGCCTTTCGTCCACAAACGTTGTTTTGTACGAGAAAAAAAAGTGACTTTACGGCTGTCTAAGGTGACTTGCAATGCTTCTGGGTTCATATACCCAAGCATTAGCACGTCACCTGAAACGGCGTGTTGTACGATAACAGGCATCAGGTTATCGACTTTTTGCCATGCAAGTTGGCTGCATTGTTCTGTGGTTAACATACTCTAATTTGAACTCCGTTTTCGGCTAGGTATTGTTTTAAGTCACCGATATTAATAATTTGTTTATGAAATACAGAAGCGGCTAAAGCACCGTCAACACCTGCGTCAGTGAAGGCATCAAGAAAATGCACTTTTTCACCTGCGCCGCCAGAGGCAATCAAGGGCACTTGGCAGACTTCACGGACTTTTTTGAGTTGTTGTAGATCATACCCTTGGCGTACACCATCTTGGTTCATCATATTTAACACAATTTCACCCGCGCCACGTTGTTGTACTTCTTTTACCCAATCAAGGGTTTTCCACGTGGTTTGTGTGGTACGTTTTTCATCGCCAGTAAATTGGTAAACGAGATATTCACCTGAGCTTTCATCGAACCAAGTGTCAATACCGACAACGATACATTGTACGCCAAAGCGTTCAGCTAAACGGCTGATTAATGTAGGGTCGGATAATGCCGGGGAGTTGATGGAAATTTTATCTGCGCCAAAAGACAGAATTTGCGCGGCATCGTCAACGCTTTTAATCCCACCTGCAACACAAAAAGGAATATCAATCACTTCGGCGACTTTGGCAACCCAGCTTTTGTCTACCACTCGGCCATCAGAAGAGGCGGTAATATCATAAAACACCAGCTCGTCTGCGCCTTCTTGGGCGTAGCGTTGTGCTAATGGAACAATATCACCGATGATTTCGTGATTACGAAATTGGACACCTTTAACCACTTGCCCATCACGGACGTCTAAGCAAGGAATTATGCGTTTTGCCAACATTTGATTGCCTCCGTAACGGTGAATTTACCTTCTAATAGTGCACGACCAACAATCACGCCAGCTGCACCAGATGGCGGAATAGCCGCGATATCATCTAGATCGCCAATTCCCCCTGATGCCTGAAAGGCAATATCAGGGAATTTTTGGCTAATTTCTTGGTATAAATTCACATTAGAACCCGCCAATGTTCCATCTTTGGAAATATCAGTACAAAGGACGTGTTTTAAGCCATAAGGGCGATATATTTCAATGGCTTGCTCTAAGGTTAAATTTGAATTCTCCTGCCAGCCGCTAATGGCAATTTCTTTTACGCCTTTGTCATTAATTCGTACATCTAACGCAAGTACAATGGCTTCCCCACCATAGGTTTCAAACCATGTTTTGACTAGCTCCGGTTTGGTCACTGCCGTTGAGCCGATGACGACACGGGTCGCTCCGGCTTCCAGTAAGGCTTTAACATCTTCTTCGGTACGAATACCACCACCAACTTGTACGGGAACACTCACGCCAGCTAATAATTTTTTGAGCAGTGGAATTTGGCGTTTTTGCGGGTCTTTCGCACCTGTTAAATCCACGAGGTGCAATAGTTTTGCCCCTTCTTTTTCATATTGCTGCAAACGTGGGAGTGGGTCATTGCCATAATCAGTTTGTTTGGCGTAATCCCCTTGGTGCAATCGCACCACAGTGCCATCGATTAAATCTAATGCGGGAATGATCATGGTAATTACATCTCCAAAAAGTTTTGAATCAAACGTGAACCTGCTGCGCCAGAACGTTCTGGATGAAATTGGACACCATAGAAGTTATCGCAATTCACGGCACTGCTAAACGGATTGCCATATTGAGTTTGCGCGATGGTATTGCTGGAAATAGGCATCGAATAACTGTGTACAAAATAGAAATAGGCATTATCAGGGATATCCCTAAACAAGGGGTTTCCTGCTAAGGCTTTGACTTGGTTCCAACCGCTATGTGGAACTGGAAGCCCATTGGCATCCATTTTTTGTACAGGGCTATCAATTAACCCCAGTAGTGGCACTGTAGATTGGCCTTCTTCACTGAAAGAGCCGAGTAGCTGCATGCCTAAACAGATGCCTAACACCGGTTGGGTTAGTGCTTTGATTAACGGAACTAATTCACGTTCAGTGAGCTTTTCCATGGCTGCGCTAGCAGTACCAACCCCCGGCAAAAAGACTTTGTCAGCTTGTAAAATAGTATTGGTATCACGGCTCACCACAGGGTTATAGCCTAGGCGTTTCACCGCATAGGCTACGGAGGCTAAATTTGCACAGCCGGTATCAAGGATGACAACGTTCATTACAGAACCCCTTTCGAGCTAGGTAACGTATCCCCTTCAACACGAATTGCTTGGCGCAATGTGCGGCCGAAAACTTTAAACAAACTTTCGGCTTTGTGGTGATCGTTTTTCCCTTTGGTTTTCAGGTGTAATGTGCAACCCATGGCATAGGAAAGTGAGCTAAAGAAGTGCTCAATCATTTCTGTGCTTAAGTCACCGACGCGTTGGTATTTAAACTCGGCTTTGTATTCAAGGTGCGGGCGACCTGAAATATCCAGTGCACAGCGCGCTTGGCATTCATCCATTGGCAGAACGAAACCAAAACGTGCGATACCGCGTTTATCACCCAGTGCCACTTTCAATGCTTCACCTAGTGCAAGACCGGTGTCTTCAACCGTGTGGTGGTCATCGATAAATAAATCGCCATTCACTTCAATGTTTAACCGGAAACCGCCGTGAGTCGCGATTTGGTCTAACATGTGGTCAAAGAAGCCTACGCCAGTGCTAATTTTGCTGCCGCCTTCTTGGTCCAGCCACACTTCAACTTGGATATTGGTTTCTTTTGTTACACGCTTCACCAGTGCATGGCGGTTGCGTTTGGTTAATTGCTGGGTGATGGCCTCCCAGTCAAGTTCAGCTGGGTTATAACGTAACCCTTTGATACCCATATTTTTAGCTAATTGAATATCTGTTTCACGGTCACCAATCACATAGCTGTTTTCGCTGTCTAATACGTTGTTGTCTAAATAGCGCTCAACTAACTGCAATTTAGGTTTACGGCAAGCGCAGTTATCTTCGGGCTTATGTGGGCAAATTAACACGTCATCAAATTTAACGCCTTGGGACTCAAATACCTGCATCATTAAATTATGAGGGGGTTCGAAATCTGCTGTTGGAAAGCTATCGGTGCCTAAGCCGTCTTGATTGGTTATCATCACTAAACGGTAATTGGCTTTTTGCAGAGCAAGTAAGCTAGGAATAACTGCTTTTTCAAAGGCGAGTTTACTTAAACTATCAACTTGAAAGTCAGTTGGCGGCTCGGTAATTAATGTTCCATCACGGTCGATAAATAAAATTTTCTGGCTCATGAATCATTCCTAATTAGCAAAGTGCTGCAATAGCTTCAATAACACGGGTATTTTCTATTTCTGTCCCAATAGTAATACGCAGGCAATTAATGAGACCGGGTTGTTTACTTTGGTCACGTAAAATAATGCCTTGGTCCCACAGGGCTTTAAAGACTTTATTTCCATCAGTGAAACGCACCAAAATATAGTTGGTTTCACTTGGATAAACATGTTCAACCACTGATAAGTCGCGTAGCGCTTCACGAAGTGCAATACGGTTTTCTGTTACCGTTTCTACACGGCTTTTCATCGTCTCGATACCTTGGGGCTCAAGGGCTTGAGCTGCAATCATCGCAACAGGGGTTGATAAAGGATAAGGGGCGATAACCTTTAATAGCACTTCAATCACTTCAGGGGATGCTAAAGTAAAACCACAACGTAAACCTGCTAATGCAAAGGCTTTGGATAAGGTTCTTAAAATTACCAAGTTTGGGTATTGTGCTAACCAGCTTGCCACACTGTATTGTGGGCAGAACTCAATATAGGCTTCATCGACAACGACTAATGCACGGCCCGCAGCCATATCTAGCACTTCGCGTAAATCTTTATTGTCGATGATATTGCCTGTTGGGTTATTCGGGCTGCAAATATAAATCAGTTTGGTATTGGATAGATTTTCACGGATCGCGTTAACGTTTAATGCCCAGTCTGGCAACGCCATGATTTTCTTTTGTTCAACACCAAAGGTTTCTGCACTGACGCTGTACATGCCATAGGTTGGCGGGCAAAACATCACCGCATCTTTCCCCGGCTCACAAAATGCGCGGATTAACAACTCGATGGACTCATCGGCCCCACGGCAAACTAGCACTTGTTCTGGTTTAACTTTGGCATAAGCTGCATAGTTATTGATCACCGCAACTGGTTGGCATTCAGGATAACGGTTAAGGTTGCGTTCACTGAATTGGTAATCAGGTGCAATTGGGTATTCATTGGCATTGAGCCAAACGTCGCCATTTCCCCCTAAACGTCGTGCAGACATATAAGGCGTCATGGTTTTAACATTTTCACGTGCAAGACTGGCGGCATTAAATGGTTGGCTCATGACTTACTCCTGATTTTGTTTTTTTAGTTCGTTAACGCGTAAGGTAACGGCATTTTTGTGAGCGGTGAGTTGCTCTGCTTGGGCTAAGGTTTCGATGGTGTCGGCTAAGCCTAATAAACCTTGCTTCGACAGTTTTTGAACTGTCATTCGCTTCATAAAATCGGCGAGGCCAAGGCTTGAATAGGTTGCGGTATACCCGTAAGTGGGTAATACGTGATTTGTGCCTGATGCATAGTCGCCAGCCGACTCCGGTGACCAGTCGCCAACAAACACCGAGCCCGCGCTAGTAATTGCATCTACTAAATCATCTGCATTGCGAGTTTGCAGTATTAAGTGCTCAGGGCCATAACGGTTACTAATTTCAACGCATTGAGCGATGGAATCAGCGATGATGACACGGCTGGCGCTCAATGCTTCTCGAGCAATTTCTGCACGTGAAAGTTGCGCTAATTGTTTTTCTGTTTCTTCGATCACGCGTTGGGCAAAGTTTTCATCATCAGTTAATAAAATAACTTGTGAATCAGGGCCATGCTCTGCTTGAGATAGCAAATCAGATGCAGTAAATGCTGGGTTTGCACCGTTATCAGCAATGACCAACACTTCGGAAGGTCCCGCAGGCATGTCAATAGCGGCTCCATCATGGCTTTGACTCACTTGGCGTTTTGCTTCAGTGACATAGGCATTACCAGGGCCAAAAATTTTATCAACCGCAGGAATACTTTGGGTACCAAATGCCATTGCAGCAATCGCTTGCGCACCGCCTACTTGGAAAATATCACTGATGCCACACAGTTTCGCTGCATACAAAATTTCATCGGCAATAGGTGGGGGCGAACACAAAATAATTTTGCGACAGCCTGCGATATTCGCAGGGGTTCCCAACATCATGACCGTTGATAACAGGGGAGCAGACCCCCCCGGAATATATAAACCGACCGCATCTATTGGGCGTGTGACTTGTTGGCACACGACGCCTGCCTGTGTTTCTACTGTAATCGGAGTGGGTTTTTGGGCTTCGTGAAAACGACGAATGTTACCAATGGCGGTTTTCATTGCTGTTTTGATTTCATCACCAAGACGAGCCTCTGCCGCGTCAACAGCATTTGCAGGTACACGCACTGTTTCGATTTCAGTTTTATCGAAACGACGGCTCAGTGCTTTGAGAGCGATATCGCCCTCGTTACGGACTTGGTCAATAATTTGGCTAACCGCAGTACTAATGCTACCAGAAGCCGCTATTGCGGGGCGCATTAATAAAGCGCTTTGTTGCTCTTGGTTACAAGCCGACCAGCGAACAGGTTGGTTAAATCCCATTTTCATGACGGCTTACTCCATCATTTTTTCAATTGGCAGGACAAGAATAGAGCTTGCACCTAAAGCTTTGAGTTTTTCCATAGTTTCCCAGAACAGCGTTTCTGAGCTTACCATGTGCATCGCTACACGGCTTTGTTCGCCAGCTAACGGTAGAATTGTTGGGCGTTCAGCGCCCGGCAGCAAGGCAATGATCTCTTCCAGTGTTTCACTTGGCGCGTGCAACATGATGTATTTGGATTCACGTGCTTGGATAACACCTTGGATACGGGTCATCATGCGGTCAATAAGCTGTTGTTTTTCCGGCGACATTTCGCCATCACGTTGAATTAAACAGGCTTTAGATCGATAAATAACTTCCACTTCTTTTAGACCGTTTGCTTCAAGTGTTGCACCTGTAGAGACGAGGTCACAGATAGCGTCGGAAAGGCCAGCACGCGGGGCAACTTCAACTGAACCATTTAACAAGCATGATTTAAATTGAATGCCTTTTTGGTCGAAATAGCGTTTTAACAAGTGAGGGTAGGAAGTTGCAACGCGTGAGCCATTTAAGCACTCAGCACCAGTATAGTTGAAATCTAATGGGGCAGCGAGAGATAAGCGGCACCCACCGAAATCAAGACGACGCAGGGTTTTATACTGCGGGTTTTCCCCTTGAGCACGGCGGTTTAATAACTCTTCTTCAAGAACGTTTTCACCGATGATCCCTAAGTCAACGACACCGTCCATGACCAGCCCCGGAATATCGTCATCGCGAACGCGGAGTAAATCAATAGGCATATTTTCTGCATAAGCAATCAAACGTTGTTGTTGTAAATTGATTTTGATGCCACAGCGAGAAAGCAATTCTCTTGATTCTTCACTCAGACGGCCTGATTTTTGTATTGCAATACGTAAACGTGATTTATCCAACATGACTTTACCCTTATCCCTTTTAAATTTTTTTGTTTAGTAACTCTTTGTTCAAGAATAAAAAAACCCTCGGAAGATTATCTTCCGAGGGTTCTCTCAATTCGCATTTCAGCCACCGGAAGATTCGTTGAACGTCTTCCAGCACACATCGCCCGAAAGACTAGTCAGGATGATGGTGGTGATGATGGTTGCGTGAAATACGATTCATAATGTCTTCCGTTCTGTTATTTAAGTGAATGACTAAACATTCATTGTGCTAACTAAATACTCATTGGTATTCAACCTATCCGATTTCCCCCTATGAATGCAACCTTTTTTTAAAAAATAACCAATAATAATTAGTTGTTCACTTTTTATAGTGATAAATCCCTCAGAAATTGTATTCGGAAGTTTTATGGTTTTCAGCTACTCTGTGATTAATTTCAGCTGGTTGGTCGATTAAGGAGCCATTGTATGAAAAAAATCACTGTCATCGGATTAGGGTGGGTTGGGTTACCACTCGCCCAAGCCTTATTGTCTCAAGGCATTCATGTGGTTGGAACTAAAACGACACCAGATGGTATTGAAGCCGCTCAAGCGGTTGGAATTGAGTGTTATGCATTGAAATTAACCCCAGAACTTGAATGTGATGACGACGATTTAGTGCAGTTGATGGAACAAAGTGATGCTATCGTTATCTTGCTTCCGCCCTCTAAAATTAATACCGAATACTATGTGATGGCGATTGAAACACTGGTGAATAGCGCAATAGCCTTTCAGGTGCCTAAAGTTATTTTCACGTCATCTACTGCGGTTTATGGGGAACAAAATGGTGAAATGACCGAAGACAGCCTATTGGATGGGGTGACGGATTCGGCTAAAGCCTTGGTGGCGACAGAACAGTGGTTGCATCAGTTACCGAACATATCGGTGGATATTCTGCGATTAGCGGGATTAGTCGGTGAAAAACGCCATGCAGGGCGTTTTTTAGCGGGGAAAACCGGGGTAAAGGGGGCAAACCAGCCTGTGAATATGGTTCATCAAGATGATGTGATTGCTGCCATTTTATTATTGCTCCAGCAACCGCAAGGGGGACATATTTATAACCTATGTGCACCAGTCCACCCAACACGAGCCGAATTTTATACTCATGCAGCACAATCTATCGGGTTAACCCCGCCTCAATTTATTGAAGAGAAGAATACGTTAGTGGGGAAAACCATTAACGGTAATAGAATTTGCCAAGAACTCGGGTTTGAATACCAGTACCCAAACCCAAGTTTGATGAATATGACCCTGTGATTATTTAATCGGGATCATGACAATTTTTTGGAACGCAGGGCGTGTGGTCAGTTGCTGGTACCAGCGTTCCAAATTGTTAAATTCGGGGCGCTGCGTGACAATTTCATGCCAAGGGTAAAATAGTGGTGCGATAGCAATGTCAGCGATACCAAATTTATCACCACTAAAATAGGCTTGGTTAGCTAATGCATTATCAGCAATGGTTAGTAACCGATTGATATTGCCATAAATAATTTTAGCTTGTTCTGGGTCTCTATCCGCTTCTGGGACACGAACAATTTTGTTCATCATCTGTTTAATTTGGTCGAATAAATTAGCACCACTCCAATCCATCCATTTATCTGCGGCAGCTCGTTCTTGTAGGTCTTGTGCGAGCAATAAGTGAGAATGATCAAACTTTTCCGTAAGGTAACGTAAAATCGCATTCGATTCCCACAGCGCAAAGTCATCATCCTGTAGAGTTGGAATTGTGCTGTTTGGATTCATTTTTATATATTCAGGTGTATCTAGCCCACCAAATGGGCCACCCACATCTTTTTGATTGTAAGCGATATTTAATTCTTCTAAGCACCAAAGTACTTTTTTGACATTGGAAGAGTTGACGCGTCCCCAAACAGTTAACATGGCAGTCTCCTAAATTTTGATTTTTTGGCATCGACCATGGTTAAGATAGATTAAATTTACTCAGAGGCAAATGTTTATTTGTTATCAGTGGCCTCAGTGAAATTAAAGTCTTATATTAGGTCTAGTTATCAAATTTTGTCACAGCGATGGGTTCTCGTTTAGTGATGTTGAGTCAATGACAGTAATTTAAATGTGTAGAATTAAGTGAAGGAATAACCGATGAGTAAGAAAATGTTGTCTTTAAAAACCCGCCGAGCTGGTATTGGGTTGAGTCTTTTGGTTGCCGTAAGTACCAGTGCTTATGCGGCGCAGACACCGGTTGCTCCTCAAGTCGATGCAAAAGCGTTTGTTTTGATGGATTATAATAGCGGTAAAATTTTAGCGTCTGGGAATCCAGATGAACGCTTAGATCCCGCAAGTTTAACAAAAATTATGACCAGCTATGTGATTGGGCAAGCGGTGAATGCGGGGAAAATTACCCCACAGGATATGGTTACGGTAGGTGAAGATGCATGGGCAACGGGAAACCCTGTTCTTAAAGGCTCTTCTTTGATGTTTTTAAAGCCAAAAGATCGTGTTTCCGTATTGGATTTAAATAAAGGGATCGTGATCCAGTCAGGGAATGATGCCAGTATTGCTCTTGCCGATTATGTTGCAGGTAGCCAAGACTCATTTGTGAGTTTAATGAATCAATACGTGCAAAAGATTGGTTTAAAGAATACCCATTTTAAAACCGTTCATGGCCTCGATTCAGAGGGGCAATATAGTACTGCACGGGATATGGCATTGTTAACCCAAGCAATGATCCGTGATGTTCCCGATGAATACGCACTGCACAAGGAAAAAGAGTTTACCTTTAATAAAATTCGTCAACCAAACCGTAACCGTCTGTTATGGAACCAAAATTTAAAAGTGGATGGCGTAAAAACTGGGCACACGAGTGGAGCAGGCCATAACCTAGTCGCCTCTGCAACAGAAGGCGATATGCGTTTGATTTCAGTTGTGTTGGGAGCGCCAAGTGACCGTGTGCGTTTTTCTGAAAGCGAAAAATTACTCACTTGGGGTTTCCGTTTCTTTGAAACTGTCACGCCAATTAAGGCAGATGCCACACTGAAAAAGCAGCGTGTCTGGTTTGGTGATACTTCAGAAGTTGATTTAGGTGTTGCCGATGATGTTTCAATTACGATTCCTAAAGGGCAATTGCAAAACTTGAAAGTGGATATTCAACTAACTAACGATTCACTTGAAGCGCCTCTTGCTAAAAACCAAGCGGTAGGAACGATTAACTTTATTCTGAATGATGAAGTCGTCGAACAGCATCCTCTAGTTGCAAAAAGTGCCGTTGAGGAAGCGGGGTTCTTCGGTCGTATTTGGGATTACATCATGAAAACGATTAGTGGCTGGTGGAATGCTATTTTCGGTTAATAATGATTAAATGAAAATGATGTGAACAAAAAATGCCTGCATTAGCAGGCATTTTTATAGAGACGATAGATAAACAAATGCTATTCGCAGTGAGCCAATTTAATCGCTAATCCCCCTTGGGATGTTTCACGATACTTAGCGTTAATATCTTTACCAGTTTCATACATGGTTTCAATGACTTTATCGAGGCAAACACGTGGGTCACTGACACGGCGTAATGCCATGCGTGCTGCATTTACGGCTTTAACGGAAGCAATGGCGTTACGTTCAATACAAGGTACTTGAACTTGCCCTCCAACAGGGTCGCAGGTGAGACCTAAGTTATGCTCCATGGCAATTTCTGCTGCGATACACACTTGCTCAGGGCTACCGCCCATTAATTCGGCGAGCCCCGCAGCGGCCATCGAACAAGCAACACCCACTTCTCCTTGGCAGCCCACTTCGGCGCCGGAAATTGACGCATTCATTTTATATAATGCACCAATGACACCGGAAACTAGAAAATAACGGGTATAGGAATTTTCATTCACAGGGCGAATAAACTTATCATAATAAGCTAATACCGCAGGAATGATGCCACAGGCTCCATTCGTTGGTGCCGTTACAACACGACCACCCGCTGCATTTTCTTCGTTAACGGCAAGCGCATACATATTGATCCAATCAATGACGGCCATTGGGTCCATATTGGTGTTATCCGTTGTCACGAGTTGACGGCGTAATGCGGCTGCTCGGCGCGGTACACGTAATGGTCCGGGTAGTAAACCTTCGGTTGTCACTCCCCGTTCAATGCCGGATTTCATGACATCCCATACGGACGAGAGATATTGCTGAATTTCTTCTTTACTGCGTAACGCTAATTCATTCTGCATCACGAGTGCGGAAAGTGATAATCCTGTGTCTTTACAATGTTTTTGCAGGTCGGCTGCATATTTAAATGGGTAAGGGACTTGAACTGCATTTTCGTCTGACTGGCCAAAATGTTCTTCATCGACAATAAAACCACCGCCGATAGAATAGTAATTTTTGCTGTAAATAGCATCATCACCACTGAATGCCGTAATACTCATTCCATTTTCATGGAGGGGGAGATTAGTTGTATGAAAATTCATCCCCCCTTCAGTAGGGAAATCAACTTCATGTTGCCCTTGTGCAAGGGAGAGCCTTTCAGTTTGCTCAACATTACGCATAAAAGCAGGAATAGCGTCAATATCAATGGTATCCGGTAAGTTACCCGCAAGACCCATAATAATCGCCATATCCGTTGCATGGCCTTTACCCGTTAAAGAGAGCGAACCATATACATCAACTGCAATTCGTGTTGTGCGAGAGAGTAATTTTTGCTGGATAAGGTCGTCAACAAACTGTTTGCCCGCTTTCATTGGGCCGACGGTATGGGAACTTGAAGGGCCGATGCCAATTTTGAAGATATCAAATACACTAATCATATTCAGTGCTTCCTTTTGTAGAAAGTCATTGAAATTAGGTAGCTTCCGTTGTTGGTCGCTACCTAGTGGCTTCAATTAGAAGAATAACTTATATGTTGCCGCAGAGATAGCGACCAGACCCATAATTACGATAAATACATTGCTGATTTTACCTGAGTATTTACGCATTGCTGGTACCTTGCTAATTGCATACATTGGCATTAAGAACAGTAAGATAGCGATAACTGGGCCACCGAGGCTTTCAATAATATCTAGCACACCTGGGTTCAATGTTGCCACTAACCAAGTTGTGACTAACATGAAGATTGCAGTACCGCGGTTTAACTTGCGAACATCAATTGTTTTACCTTTTGCACGGTAAGCACGTTCAACTAGGCCATTGAAACCTTCACGAGCACCTAAATAGTGACCAAGGAAGGATTTAATAATTGCAATAAAGGCAATGATTGCAGCTGCATATTTAATGAATGGCTGGTCAAAATAGCCAGACAGGTAGTCAAGAATACTGATATTTTGTGCTTTAGCTTGTGCGAGATCCGCTGAAGATAAGGTAAAGACACAGCTGATCACGAAGAACATAACAGTCAGCACCATCAAAATGTGCGCGGATGCAAGGATCCGTGAGCATTTTTGTTCAGCTGCATCACCGTATTCTTCACGTTTTGCCACAGAGAAAGCAGAAATAATTGGCGAGTGGTTAAATGCGAATACCATCACTGGGATTGTTAGCCAAATGGTGACCCAGATACTTTGCCCACCTGTATTTTTTGTTGCTTCAGTGATTCCTTCCCAAGTTAATGTATTCAGTACATCACCAGACCAATGTGGGATCATATACAGTGAGAATGCAACCAGCACGGCGATAAATGGAAACACTAACATACTCATGACTTTTACGATGTATTTTTCACCGAATGCCACAATCGCCATCACTCCGCCTACAAGGATCAAGGCAAGTAACCAGCGTGGCGGTGCGCCAACGCCCAATAATTCGGTTAAGAATTTATTGACGTTATTGGTGATGGAAACACCATAAACAAGAAGAATAGGGTAAATAGCAAAGAAGTAGAGTAGGGTGATCCAGTTTCCTGCTGTGCGACCAAAATGTTCTTCTACAACTTCAGTGATATCACCATCAGGTTTTGAACCAGAAAGAACGAAGCGTGTTAACCCACGGTGAGCAAAAAATGTCATTGGGAAGGCTAATACCAGCATCAGTAAAACAGGTAATAAACCACTCATACCTGCATTGATTGGCAAAAACAATACCCCAGCACCGATAGCTGTACCATATAAACCCAGCATCCATACTGTGTCAGTTTTGCGCCAAGCACTACTATTTACTGTTTGCGAGGCCGTTTTGTCGATGGAACCAACTTTTGTTGCATCCATAATAGTCTCCGAAAATATAAGTCAAAAAAATCATTTAGCGTAACTGCAAATGCGTTACGACCTTTTAATCTTTTGGTACGAACAATTACTCAATAACAATTGTTTTCTTTTGCGTAACAATCTGATTGGAAATAAAACTAAAATTGACGGTAAATTGATTTTCAATCAGTTTTGTATTTTTATCATTAAATTTTAACATTGGATTTTGAGTGTGTGAATTTATAGTTTACCAGAATAAAATGCCGTGATCATTATCTCAAAAGAGAAATATCCCCCAAGATTGCGAGATATAATTATATTTTATAAAAATGTTAAATAAATTTGCGTTAAGTTTGTTTTTATTAGCAATTGAATAGTGGGTGAATAAGTTAAGCTTTACTTAAATGTGAGCAGAATTAAATTCTGTTAGAAAAATATTATTATATTAATGATTAAAATTGAGCTGATTAAAATATCATCCATATCAATATAAATATTGAGCTGTACTGTAATAATAGTACAAGTAAATTGTTATAGACTTATGATAACCTATTGAAAATAAATTAAATATTTTTATCTTTTAGATTGATTTATTGCGTAACTAATTAGTTTAAAAATTGGAGGAAAGATAACTATATATTAATTATTTTACGTTTTTTTTGTGCTTATATTTGCCACTTTTTTTGCAACGAAAAAAATAATTAAAATAGGTAACAAGATATTTGTTAAGTAATTGTTTTAATAATTTTATTGATAACTTCAAAAAAGTTTTAATCATGAGAATGGAAATAAACAGAAACTTTGATTTAGCGCAATTTTTATAATGCTAAACATACTGGCATTAATTAATGCCAGTATTTGAATATACGTTGTTATGGTTGAAACCAACCTTTACGAATAAGAGAGGCAAAAATAAAACTATATAGCCGAGTGATAGGTAATTGAATTTTATACGCACCAACAGACCAGAGGATCTGGGCCAAACCGCATGCGATAATCGCCAGTATAAAGGCACCTACCATATCTAAAGGCCAATGAACACCGAGGTAAATACGTGACCAAGCAATAACGACAGCGGGGATCATCATCACGAGGCCAACCCAAGTTCTTAGCCAGAAAAGAAATGCAAAAGCGAATGTAAAGACAATCGTGCCATGGTTACTTGGGAATGAAGGCGTGGCTTCATGCTCGGAGAAATTAGTGCCAATTCCCATGACAAATGGGCGGTCATGCGGCGCGAAATAGCCCACTAGCCATGAAATGGTTAAGCCAATGACGATAGCAATGGCTGCTTTACAAGCAAAGGCACGTTGGCGAGTCATATTTGGCTGGGCGCCCCAAAACCAACAAGCAACAGTAAATAGTGGAAATAATAGAATTAAGCGTTTCGCAATCACATTCGCTACAGCAATGGTTCCACTAGCGGTTTCTGGAGTCGCATTGATCAAATTGAATAGATCAAGGTTAAGTTGTTCCAGCACAGTTCAGTACCTCGGTCAGATGGTTAGTGAGACAGAATAGATATAAAAGGGGGAGATTAAAGTTTCTTAATGAGCAGGTAAAGTCCCTTTGTCTTATTATTGAAAGCTATATGCGACAAATTTACTTGCGGTTTAACATTTACTCAATAATTATTTAGTGCAGTAATGAGTTTAGATAAGTCAAGGGAGAAAAAGTGATGTGGTGGCAAAAAGAGATACAACTTAGCGCAAAAGCGAGAGGGTTTCATTTAGTGACAGAAGAAATTCTCAAGCAACTTCCTGAACTTAGCTTAATCAAGGTTGGTTTAGCGAATATTTTTATTCAACATACATCAGCATCTTTAACAATCAATGAAAATGCAGATTACACTGTCAGGGAAGATTTCGAGAGCTTTTTCAATCAGGCCGTTCCTGAAAATGAACCTTATTATAAGCATGATTATGAAGGAAGTGATGACATGCCTGCGCACTTAAAAAGCAGTTTATTGGGTGCAAGTTTGACTATTCCAATTACTAAAGGGCGTTTAAACATGGGGACGTGGCAGGGGATTTATTTATGTGAGCACCGAAATTATGGTGGAAAACGTAGGTTAATCATTACATTGCAAGGCGAACCCAGCCGTTAGAAACAAAAAACCCGATAGCATGAAAACAAATAGTTGGCTATCGGGCTCCTCAATATGGGGACATCAAAGAAAAGCAGTGGCACTAATTAAGACCCCGTCTAAAAAAGAAAGTTCTCACCTAGATGAAAAAAAGTACAATATTTTTATTAAATTTGGCTTAAATAGCACAAAAAGAACAAGCAAAGTGTTAACACCTATAAATAAGTGAACAACTTTGCTTGTTGAGATGAAAAACGGAAGGGGCTAATTATTTGTATAGATTCAAATTTTCTTTTGCGTAAGCTTCGAAATCTGTACATCCACCAATGTGTTGCTCATCAATAAAAATTTGTGGAACGGTTTCAACAGGTTTGCCAACAGTTTTAGATAAATCTTCTTTAGAAATACCTTCAGCTTGAATATCAACGTAGCGGTAGTCAAAATCTTCACGTTCATTTTTCAGTTTTTCAGCGAGTTCTTTTGCACGAACACAGTATGGGCAGCCAGGACGACCAAAAATAACAGTATACATAGTATCTCCTTTTTATCTTGAGCTCAGATTCTAATTGCAATGCTCAATACTATGCCTACATAAGTTATGAAATAAAAGTCGAATTTTCCTGTTATACCTATAGGTATGACATATAATTCTCAGTTTGAGAAAGTGACACAATAATGAGAGGAGAAAAAGAATGAGCAATAAACCTCAGTCTAAAGGGACAATGCGTTCACTAGCGGACATGCCAAAGCCCATTATCGTGTTAGAAGGTGTGGGGATCATTCTGCTTATTATTGTTTTGTTAGCAACAAATGACTATATCACATTGCCGGAGCCTTTAATGCAGCCAGGGGCGATCGTGAGCATGATTATGGTCGGCATTGGCTGTTTGGTGCCCGCAATGGTCAATATTGTCTGGCGAGCAATTCATGGCCTGAGTTTTTTGGGCATTGATAATAAACAACCAGAAAAGAATGTATCTAAAAAGCCAGACTCTACAGATAATAAACCAGATGAATAAGTAGATTGAGCGTGGTTTTACTGGTGTTTCGCTCTACAATGTGTGAGAATTATTCGTTTTTTAGTTAGGGGGAAAATGTGCCAGAACCCTAACAAATCGATATTGCACGACTATTTTGAGTTGAAGAAGGTTACTATCCATGGATTCTATTTGTTACCCTGACATCACTAAGTTACGTGAATGGTTAGACCAACTCAAAACCTCTTATTTCGAGTGTGATTCCTGCTCTGCATTACATTTACCTCATATGCAAAATATAGACGGTATTTTTGATGCAAAGCTCGATATTTTAAATAATGTTTTGGTGTTGTCTGCATTAGCTGAGCTCAAACCGACAGCGATTGTGACGTTAGTGGCGAATATCAGCCAAATTAATGCCAGCTCATTAACGGCAAAAGTTTTCCTTGAAATAAACAATGAAAACTTGCCTAAATTGATTGTTAGCCAATCATTTTCATTAGAAGCAGGAATGACGTATCGTCAATTCTGCCATTTTTTACAGCAAGCGGAAGAGCAAATTTCAGCTATTGTCTTTGAAATCTTTAGCAATAATTTGTTGTATGCAAATCAAGATGACTTTAGTGAAGATGATGACAGCTCTGAAGAAGGCTCTGAGCTTTCTCTTGATGACAAACCTTCAGTTATTCTCCACTAAGTTTTTGCTATGCATTGTGAAAAATATGCCACTGGGCAATGCCATTCATGCCAATGGCTGACACTAACTCCTGAACAGCAAATTATTGAAAAGCAGAGCCAACTACAGGCTCTTTTACCTGCTATTGATACCTCCCTATTTAAGCCTCCAGTTACAGGGCCGCAAACGGCTTTTCGCAATAAAGCTAAAATGGTCGTTAGTGGTAGTGTTGAGAAGCCAATTTTAGGTATTGTTGGGCGAGATGGGCAAGGTGTAGATTTAACGGACTGCCCGTTGTATCCAGATGCCTTTTCTGATGTGTTTAGTGCCATTATTCCTTTTATTGCAAGGGCAGGGCTGACGCCTTATAACATTGAGCGCAAACGTGGTGAGCTAAAATATATATTACTGACACAAAGCAGACATACAGGGCAATTTATGCTGCGTTTTGTCTTACGTTCAGACAAAAAATTAGAGCAGCTAAAAAAAGCCTTACCTTGGTTGCAAGAGCAACTGCCACAACTAACGGTGATCACGGCCAATATGCAGCCTGTCCATATGGCAATACTTGAAGGTGAGCAGGAAATCTTTCTGACGAAAGAGCAAACACTACGTGAAGAATTCAACCAAGTCCCGTTGTTTATTCGCCCGCAAAGTTTTTTTCAAACCAATCCTATTGTGGCGGCAAAGTTATACCAAACTGCAAGGGAATGGGTTAAAGCGTTAGATATTCATAGCTTGTGGGATCTGTTTTGTGGGGTGGGCGGCTTTGGGTTGCACTGTGCTGAAAAAGACACTCGCTTAACAGGGATAGAAATTAGTGCGCCAGCGATTGCCAGCGCACAGCAATCCGCGGATGAACTTGGATTAAAGCATGTTGAGTTTAAAGCACTTGATTCAACGCGTTTTGCCACGGCGAATCAGGATATCCCTCAGCTTATTTTAGTCAATCCGCCACGCCGAGGAATTGGTAAAGAGTTATGCGATTTCCTTTCCCATGTGCAGCCTGAATATATTTTGTATTCTAGCTGTAATGCACAAACCATGGCGCAAGATTTACAACTGTTGGCTGGCTATCAAGTCTGTAAGGTACAGTTGTTTGATTTATTTCCTCATACGGCGCATTATGAGGTATTGACTTTATTAAAACGGTTAACTCATTGATAGATAATATAAAAAAGCTTGGTTTTAATACCAAGCTTTCTATTAAAGTGAGATAAAACTAGCCTCTGTGCTCAAATTCCAACGCTTTGCGTTCAATTAAACGCATTAGCACTGTTAAAATTGCATTGACCACTAAATAAATAATCCCCGCAGCAACAAACGCCATCACATTCCAGCTTTGACCAAAGATCAGTTGGCTATAGCCCATGACATCTAACATTGTAATCGTACTGGCAAGTGACGTACTCTTGAAAATCAGGACGACTTCATTGGAATAGGACGATAACGAACGCTTAAAGGCATAAGGCAAAATAATACGCATGGTTTGCATTTTACTCATGCCAAGGGCTTGGCAAGACTGCCATTGACCTGATGGAATGGCTTTAACTGCGCCGTGGAATAACAAAGTGGAATAAGCCGCACTGTTTAAGGCCAATGCAACCATTGCACAGACCCAAGGTGTGGAAATAACCTCCCACAACATGGGATAATCTTGCAATGATTTAAATTGGCTTGGGCCGTTATAAATTAAGAAAAATTGTACCAATAACGGCGTACCAGTGAAAAGCGTGATATAGACTTTAACGGCTTGAGAAACCACAGGGGTTTTCAGCGAGAGAACTAAAGTAAATAATATCGCTAAGATAAAAGCCACAATGAGTGCGCTAAACGTTAGTGATAAGCTGGTTGGTAGCCCTGGAAGAATATCTAAAATTAAATCCATCATTTTGATTCACCTCGCTCAAAGCGAGTGGTACGCAATTCAATACGTTTTAAGATAACTTGACTGACTAACGTAATGGCAAGGTAAATCAACCCTACAATGGCGTACCATGTGAAAGGTTCGTGAGTTCTATTGACGATTGTTTTTGTTTGTAGCATTAAATCATTAACACTGATGAGTGAAACTAACGCAGTATCTTTTAATAATACAAGCCATTGGTTACCTAAGCCAGGAAGCGCATGGCGCCACATTTGTGGCATAATGAACCGAAAGAAAATAGTGCGTTTGTTTAAACCTAATGCAAAACCTGCTTCCCACTGGCCATAAGGTACTGCTTTTAAAGCTCCTCTTAATGTTTGTGATGCATAAGAGGCGTACAACAAGGCAAGGGCAATAACACCACAAACAAATGGGGTGTAATCAAATTCACCGCTATCAGCAAAGAAAATGCTGGGGTCAATTTGGATAGTGGTTTGCCAAAAACCGAGGTTTATATCGAACCCATCACCAAACAAATTGATCAGTTGTAATGTACCGAAGTAGACAAATAATACGACCAATAATTCAGGTAGACCGCGGATCAAGGTAACCCAGCAGGTCCCTAAAAAGGCAATAGGTTTAAAACGAACGGACTCCCACGCAGTAAATAACATGGCGAGGATCAGCCCCAAAACCAGTGCAGAAACAGCAAGGCCGACGGTGATACCGGCGGCACTTGTTAAAAATAGAAAGTTGCTCATTAATTATATCAATTACTGTTGAAACCATTTTTTGTGGATAGCATCATAAGTGCCGTCTGCTTTAACTTCAGCTAAGGCTTTATTCATTTTATCCAACAGCTCTTTATTCCCTTTACGAACAGCAATACCTAAACCAATACCGAAATATTGTGGGTCAGTCACTTTTTCACCAACAGCAGCTAAGTTTTCGTTACCTTTAGCTTTTAACCACTCGTCAGCAACAGCGGTATCACCGAAGACGGCATCGATACGGCCATTTTGTAGGTCTAAAATAGCAGATTGGTAGTTATCATAAGGAACGGTTGTCATCCCTTTATGTTGTTCCATGATGTATTTTTGGTGAGTGGTTCCGTTTTGAACACCAATTTTTTTATCTTTTAATTGGTCTACTGAGCTGATTTTTTCTTTTACAGCAATAAATTCTGCTGAGTTAGGGTAGTAAGTCTTAGTGAAATCCACTTGCTGTTGGCGCTCAGGGGTAATATCGATACCTGCCATTAATGCTTCAAAGCGACGGAATTTTAAGCTAGGGATTAAGCTGTCGAAAGATTGGTGAGTAAATGTGCAAGTTGCATTCATTTTTTCACACATGGCATTGGCTAAATCAACGTCAAAGCCAACGATTTGGTTATTCTTATCGAACATTTCAAAAGGTGCGTAAGTCGCTTCTGTTGCAAAACGGATGGTTTCTTTTTCCGCAGCAGTTGCAGATAGGGTTACAGCGCCCAGTAGTGCAGCTAATATAATTTTTTTCATTGCTTAATCCTATATCTATTAATGTGACAGATAATTTGCAAATGCTTCTGTTTGAGGTGCAGTGAAATGGCTTGCATCCCCTTGTTCTACTATATGGCCGTTTTCCATATACACGACACGGCTAGCGGTTTTGCGAGCAATTTCCACTTCGTGAGTGACGATGACTTGTGTAATCCCAGTTGCAGATAGTTCACGAATAATATCAACAACTTGAGCGGTGATTTCTGGGTCAAGTGCCGCGGTTGGTTCATCAAATAATAAAACTTTTGGTTCCATCATTAGCGCTCTTGCAATCGCAACACGCTGTTGCTGACCTCCCGATAAATGTAAGGGGTAGCGATCAGCAAATTGCGACAACCGTAAGCGTTCTAATAACTTAGACGCTTTTGCTTGCGCTTCTTGCTTTGATAATTTTAATACGCGGCAAGGTGCTTCAATTAAGTTGTCCATAACGCTCAGATGAGGCCACAGATTATATTGTTGAAATACCATCCCTACATTTTGACGCAGCTCACGAATCGCTTTCGCATCTGGAGCTGAAGAAAAGTCAAATTGCTGACCCACAATATTCAAGTGGCCTGAACGTGGCATTTCTAATAAATTGAGGACACGTAACAATGAGCTTTTACCAGCCCCGCTTGGCCCAAGTAATACCATAGTCTCACCAGCAGAACACTCTAGATTGATATCAAAGAGTGCCTGATGGGAACCATAGAAACAGTTGATGTTTTTTAATTGAATGCTCATGTGTACCAATAATATCTTATTTCACTACCCGCGATATTAATCCTATGAGCATATTTATGCAATAATTTCTGCATAAAAATTTGGTTTTTACGCTAAAATTATTCCGATTTAACGGTCAGTTGCTCTGCTTGCTGTTCTTTAGCGAGTTGTTTATCTCGCTCATAAGCCAGTTCGCTGATGCGTTTTGCCATTCCCTTAAAAATAAATAAATGTGCGGGCATCATGGCAAACCAATAGAGTAGGCCGCAAAAGCCAGCTGGGTGCCACCATGCTCTAACATCAATTGAACGGCGGTTCCCGCTATCATGAATAGTAAAAGTTAAGCGGCCAAGTCCTGGGGCTTTCATACCAAATAACAAGCTAAGTTGTTTATTAGGTTCAAGATTAATTACGCGCCAGCCGTCAATCTCATCACCGAGTTGGAGCTGTTCACGATCGGGGCGGCCGTACTTCACTTTATTTAACATCATATCGTCCATAATGGCGCGAGTTTTCCACAGGCCATTGGCATAGAAATAGCCGTTTTTTCCGCCGATTTGTTGCACTGTATACCAAAGCGATTCTGAACTGGCTGTTGTTCCAAGGGTTGCTCCCGCTTGTTTTGGGTAATAGCCATAGCCGGGACGCCAGCGTTTTCTGACTTCTGGGTCATAACCCCAATCTGCGTTATCAACGGCATCGGCTTCTTCTGCTAAAGTCGTTCTAACGGCATCATCAAAAGAAATTAAGGTTTGGGGGATCAGTTCTCGTAACGCTTTATCATCCGCGGGAAGGTCGTGCTGCAAGCCTTGAATTAACTCCTTAGCGATTGACGGTGGTACGGAGGTGATCAAACTGATGAAATGCACGGAAATCATACTAATGGGGATCGGAATAGGAATAAGTAAACGCCGCTTACCACTGACTTTAATAAAGCGCTTAAATAGCTCTTGGTAGCTAATAAACTCAGGGCCACCTGCATCAAAAATCCGATTCTCAGTTGTTGGTATTTTTGCCAGTTGCGTTAAATAATACAAAATATTCGATAGGGCGATAGGTGACGATTTAGAACGAACCCAACGTGGTGGCGTTAAAATCGCTAAGTTGTAGACCATATCACGCATAATTTCGAATGCGGCAGAACCAGACCCAACGATAATTGATGAGCGGATTTCGGTAACAGGGATTTGGCTTTCACGTAAAATATCACCGGTTAAACGTCGAGCAATTAGGTGTGGTGAATAGGTATGCCCGTGTTGTAATGCACTGAGATAGATAACATGTTTAACGCTTGAGCCTTCAAGGGCTTGCTGCACGTTGCGAGCGGCTGCACGCTCACGCTCGACTAAATTGGCTTGGTCGGCCATGCTATGAACGAGGAAATAAACAATATCGATGCCTTCCATGACACCTTTTAGTGTTTCAGGGTCGTGAAGATCCACATAAATGCATTGGGTATCTTGCCAGCCTTGAGATAACATCCAATCAACACGACGTGCACCTGCTGTTACGTCATATCCTTGCTCAATGAGTTTAGGGATCAGATTCTGACCAATATAACCACTAGCGCCCAACACTAAAACACGTTGTTTATCTGTCATGTTAATTTCCTGATTCACGCAAATTAACAGCTATTGTGACTGAAATTTTACCTATGTAAAGAAGGCCATGAGAATTGGCGTAATAAGACTCAGTACGAAGCCGTGAACAATAGCGGCAGGGACAATTGAAACCCCACCACTACGTTGTAAAACAGGCAGTGTAAAATCCATTGATGTTGAACCACAAATGCCAAGAGCGGTTGAGCGGTAACGGTTAATAATAATTGGAATAAGCATGATTGCAGCAAGTTCCCTTGCTAAATCATTGAAAAAAGCAGCGCTCCCCATGACTGGGCCATAAGCATCGGTGAGGACAATCCCTGTTAATGAGTACCAGCCAAAGCCAGAAGCCAGCGCTAACCCCATTTTCACGGGAAGGTCTAGTAAGAACGCGGCTAACGCACCACCCGCTAATGCACTGACCGCCATGACAAACGCAATGGTTGTACCGCGGCGGTTGATTAAAATTTGCTTGATGCTCATGCCGCTGTTACGTAGCTGGATACCGACGAGTAATAGCAGTAGCATTAACGCCAATTGGCTCCCTTTGTCGGCATAGTGCAGAAAATCAAAATGAGTTAGGCCAACGACAAATCCGAGTAGTAACACTCCGCATAGTTGTAAGGATTCGAGCACCATTTTGATTCGTGAAGGTGGTTTCTCTTGTTTATGTTGCGGAATTTTCCAAGGATCAAATTTATCCAGCAATAACAGTGAGATTACATTCAATGAAAATATGCAACCAAAAAAGGTAACTGCATAAATTAAAATAGAAAATAAGTGAACACTTAAATTTTCAAGAAGTGCAAGAGTAATTCCCATTAAAAATAAAATAACATACACCATTGAATTCAAGGATTGGTGTACTCGATGGAGAATTTGCTTGTTTTTAATAGGAATAAGATAACCAAGCGTTAATGGTAGAAGAATAATTAAGAGTCCTGAATACATGGCCGCATCCTTAGAGGTTATCCCATCGACTAGCTAAATATAAACAAAGGGTTATACAATTTTATTTATTTAGGTTATTGAAGTACAAACCCGATTTAACGCCCCGTGCTAAAAGTTCTTTTTGTTATAAAATGTTTTTATTGGCTAACTAATAAAAAATAGGTCAAAAACACTAAAAATAAAAGTTTTACTATTTTATAACACTGCAATTAGATGCTCAACATAGTTTGCTATTTTGCTATGAAGAATTTTTATTTTACATACATAGTTATAGTAATAAAGAAGGTTAATCGGTAAGCTCTAAATATTGTTCTTTAGTATATCCAATTGACGGAATCACCCGATATGTAATGAAAACTAATAATATTTAGGGTGAACTAAAAATATTCCAAGGAGAGTGATATGTACCTGGAACGTGTGGAAATATACGGATTTAGAGGGATTAACCGCCTTTCATTAGAACTGAATAACAGTACAGTTTTAGTTGGCGAGAATTCATGGGGAAAGTCGAGCTTACTTGATGCTCTTGACCTTCTTCTTTCTCCTGAACATATAGATTACCAGTTCAGTCTTCATGATTTTCACTATCCCGCAGGGAATGATGAGTCACGTTACCGTTCATTGCAGATAGTCTTAAAATTTTGTGAACGCCGCAAAGGGCGTCATCAATCCTATCGTTTTCATAACTTAGCCTCAGTTTGGGTAGATAACGGTGATGACCTTAAACATATTTTTTATCGTGTTAGTGCAGAACTTAAAGATGATGACACGATAGTTGTCGATAAAAGCTTTTTAAATGCAGGTGGTAATAAACTTTCATTGGACAACGTCGGTAAATATATTAAAGAAATTATTCGGTTGTATCCTGTTATTCGCCTTCGTGATGCGCGTTTTTTACACTCACTTAATCCAGAAACGATTGTTTCAGGGCAAAAAGAGGTACGTGACTTATTTAATGCTCGTATTAAGGAACTCACTAGCGCATTGGTCAACAACCCTGAACGCTTAAGTGATGAAGATCTCTGTGATGGGGTTGATGCCATGCAACAGTTGCTTAGCCATTACTTCTCTGGGCAAAGCTCCCATATTATTCGTTCAGATAATTCAATGGTTAAAATAGAACCGCGTAAACGAGGTTGGAAAGCGCTTGATAATATTAACCGGTTAATTGCCAAACCAAATCAACGTAATATTCGGTTAATTATTTTAGGGATGTTTTCTTCTTTATTACAATCAAAGGGTAATATTCATTTAGATAAATACGCTCGGCCATTGATTATTGTTGAAGACCCTGAAACGCGTTTGCACCCAATTATGCTTTCCATTGCATGGGGCTTATTTAGCTTATTTTCTCTACAGAGGATCACCACGACGAATTCAGGGGAGCTACTTTCATTAGCGCCTTTGGAGGATTTATGTCGTCTGGTTCGTAATACGAATAAAGTTTCAGCTTATCGTTTAAATGAAAATGATTTGAGTGCTGAAGAATTACGTAAAATTTCTTTCCATATTCGCTTTAATCGTCCGTCAGCCTTGTTCGCTCGCTGTTGGTTATTAGTTGAAGGGGAAACTGAAATTTGGCTGATGAATGAATTCTCGCGCCAGTGTAACTATTACTTTGAAACAGAAGGAATAAAAGTTATTGCATTTGCGCAAAGTGGTTTGAAACCACTGCTAAAGTTTGCCAATAAAATGGGAATTGAATGGCATGTTTTAACTGATGGTGATGAAGCAGGGCGTAAATATGCGGCAACAGCGACGCATTATGCTAATAAAATTAATTCCTCAGATAGAGATAGGCTAACGATGCTACCCGCACCAGATATGGAACATTTCCTATATCGTGAAGGGTTTCGAAAACTTTATCATGAAATTGCTGATATTCCAGATAATGCAAAGGTTTCAACAAGGCGAGTGATTATTAAGGCGATTTCACGTACATCGAAGCCGGATTTAGCATTAGCTACTGTTAATCGGGCGGCTGAGTTAGGTCCAGATAGTATCCCGTTACAGTTGAAAAGTATGTTTTCTCGTGTGGCATGGTTGGCAAGGGGGAAAGCAAATTAATGGTGATATCGATAAATTTTACGGGTTGTTGATGGATTATTGAGAAATCGCACTTTTAGGTTTATCTCATGTTGAATCAATTGATAACTTAAGTGATATATAATTTGATCATTAGTTTTTAGCTGGCAACAAATTGGAAAGTCACCTCCTTTTACAAGTTGTCAGCGATCTTAGAGGGCAATGCCCTCTTTTTGTTCATAGGAATCGAATAAACATGAAGGCAAAGCCTAAGAAAAAGTGGCCGATTTATTTGGCAATCATTATTGTTGCCCTAGTCACTGCTGGGTTTCTTTTTAATCGTGAGGAAGAAGAGGTTTTTCAAACCGTAGATGTCACTCGAGGCGATTTAGATAAACAAGTGCTGGCAACGGGAAAACTTGACGCTGTACGTAAAGTCGATGTGGGGGCTCAAGTGAGTGGGCAACTACAAACTCTGTATGTTAAAGAGGGGGATTATGTTAAAAAAGGTGATTTATTAGCCGTTATTGATCCGAAAAAAGCCCAAAATGATGTGACTGAGTCTGAAGCGATGACTCGTGAACTTGAAGCGAATTTATCATTAGTTCAAGCGGAACTTCGCCTTGCTCAACTGACTTATCAACGCCATTTAAGCCTAGCGAAACAGCAAGCCGTTTCCCAACAAGAGCTTGATAAAGCCAAAACTGATGTAGAAGTGAAAAAAGCGCAAGTTGCCACTTATCAAGCGCAAATTAAGCGTAACCAAGCCACTTTAGATTCGGCAAAAACAAATTTGAAATACACTCAAATTACGGCTCCAATGGATGGCATTGTCACCTTTATTAAAACATTACAAGGGCAGACGGTTATTGCTGCTCAGGAAGCACCAACGATTTTAACACTTGCGGATTTAGACACGATGCTAGTAAAAGCGGAAGTTTCTGAAGCCGATGTGATTTATTTGGAGCCTGGGCAAGATGCCTCGTTTACCGTCTTAGGCGCTCCAGATAAAAAATTCTCAGGGCAACTAAAAGATATTTTACCAACACCTGAAAAAATCAATGATGCCATTTTCTATTATGCGCGCTTTGAGGTACCCAATCCGCAACATTTATTGAAATTACAAATGACCGCTCAGGTCACTATTGAATTAGAGTCACGTAAAAATGTTCTGTTACTACCGCTATCTGCATTAGGCAATGAAATTTCACCACAAACCTATGAAGTGGATATCCTTCAAGGCAATAAAGTCGAGAAAAAACACGTTGAAATTGGTGGTCGAAATGATGTGTATGTGGAAATTACCAAAGGCCTAAATGAAGGTGACAAAGTGGTCATTGGCCATAGCGAGACGGAATACTAACTATGTCTGCATTAATTGATCTTCAAGGGATCACTCGCCGCTACGGGGAAGGCGAAAACCAAGTTACGGTCTTAAAAAATGTTTCACTGCAAATTAATGCAGGTGAGATGGTGGCGATTATTGGTGCTTCTGGTTCAGGTAAATCCACGCTCATGAATATTATTGGGTGCTTAGATAAACCAACTGAAGGGAATTATTGCATTGATGGTCAAAGCGTTGCAACGTTAGATAACTACCAATTGGCAGAACTGCGCCGAGAGCATTTTGGCTTTATTTTTCAACGTTACCATTTACTGAGTCATTTAAGTGCGGAACAAAATGTTGAGGTGCCTGCGGTGTATGCAGGGGCGGGTAAAAACCAACGTCGTGAGCGAGCAGCCCAGCTATTACAGCGTCTAGGGTTAGGGGAGCGAGTTGATTATCGCCCAAGTCAGTTGTCTGGTGGGCAACAACAGCGCGTGAGTATTGCTCGCGCTCTTATGAATGGTGGGCAGATAATTCTCGCGGATGAGCCAACAGGAGCACTGGATAGCCATTCGGGGGAAGAGGTCATGAATATTTTAAAAGACCTCTGTGCCCAAGGGCATACCGTAATTATTGTCACGCATGACCCTGAAATTGCTCAACAAGCGGAACGTATTATCGAAATTAAAGATGGCGAGATTTTGAATGACTCGGGTAGCAAAGCCACGAAACGAACAAATTCACTACCAAAAGCTCCCCCACGAAAATTCTCTTTAGTTCAGGCGTATGGGCGGTTTAGTGAGGCCTTATTAATGGCTTGGCGTGCCATGGTCGTTAATAAGATGCGTACATTGCTGACTATGCTTGGGATTATCATTGGCATTGCGTCGGTGGTATCAATAATGGTGATCGGTGATGCCGCTCAAGGCATGGTCCTTAATGATATAAAATCAATCGGGACGAATACCATTTCAATTTATCCAGGGGAAGACTTTGGGTACGATGATGCAAAAAATCGTCAGTCCTTAAGAGCCTCAGATATTGATGCATTAGCAAAACAGCCTTATGTGTACGCGATTTCTGGCGAGCTCAACCACTCAACACGCTTAAGAAAAGGGAATGTTGACGCTTCGGCACAGCTCACCGGTGTTGGTCGGGATTATTTTAATGTTTATGCCTCTAAATTTTCAGAAGGTATGAGTTTCACGCAAGATATGGTGGATAAGCGCGCACAAGTGGTGGTTATTGATGCCAATACTAAGCGCCGCTTTTTCCCTAAACAAGAAAATGTTATTGGCGAAACTTTGCTCATTGGTAATATGCCTGTAACAGTTATCGGTGTGCTTGAAGAGAAAAAATCGACTTTTGGTTCGAGTAAGTCGCTATCGGTTTGGTTACCGGATACTACGGTGAATAGTAAAATTCTGAACCGTCCATACTATGAGAGCTTTGTTGTTAGGGTGAAAGACGGTTACGATGCGAAAACGGTAGAACAGCAACTGACCCGCTTACTCACGTTGCGCCATGGTAAAAAGGATATTTTCACCTATAACCTTGACACTTTTGTAAAAACAGCGGAAAAAACCACCCAGACTATGCAATTGTTTCTAACATTAGTCGCGGTTATTTCGCTGGTGGTTGGTGGTATTGGTGTGATGAATATTATGCTGGTTTCTGTTACCGAAAGGACGCGAGAAATTGGTATTCGCATGGCGGTAGGGGCTAGGACTAGCGATGTGATGCAGCAATTTCTTATCGAAGCCGTACTAGTCTGTTTAATGGGCGGGTTGATGGGGATTGGCCTATCGTATGGGATTAGTTTATTGGCTCAAATGGCACTACCAGGCTGGACTTTTTCTTTTGACCCGGTGGCATTAGTCAGTGCCTTTGTTTGTTCAACAGCCATTGGCATTATTTTTGGCTTTTTACCTGCTCGAAATGCAGCTCGCTTGAACCCAATTGATGCGTTGGCGAGGGAATAAATTGTTCGTATAAAGCTCTCCATGCACATTTATCAAAATAGTGCATGGAGCATTATTTATATATTATTTCAGTACTTTAAGTAATGCTTGCATATATCCCATCGCATAAGCCATACCTGCGTGCCATGGCGCATCACATGACATTTGTGGCGTATGGTCAGGGATTAATACACCTGTATAATTATTTTCTTTTAATATTGTTAATACCTTCAACATATCAATATCGCCCTCATCAATGAAGGTTTCATGATAGTGTGGCACTTTACCTTTAACGTTCCTAAAATGGACGTATGCCATCGCATCTTGACTTGCATATTGTTGTACTGCTTCGTAAACGTTGCCCTCAGACATTTCGGCAATGGTTCCAAGACAAAACTCTAGCGCATTTGATTTACTTGGTTTTATATCTAGTAATTTTTGATATAAGTGAGGTTGATTGACGAGCCTTGGTTGACCTCTGACAAACTCTAGTGGAGGATCGTCTGGATGAGCAGCTAGGCGAACGCCTGCTTCTTCAGCGACAGGGATAATATGGTTTAAGAACCAGGTTAACCTTTCCCAGAGTTGCTCTGTTGTTGTTTCAGGACGATAACCAGCACTATGGTTATTGATTTTCATATTCCATGCCATATTATCCGGCATTGGCTCTAGAATGTCTTCGTTGATGCCAGATAAACCAACAGTTTGAGCACCTCCTCGTGCTTTGTTTTCGATAACTCGCCCTGCGACTCCTGCCAGACTGAAATTATATCCAAAGACAGGAATACCTGCTTTCCCTACATTTCTAATAATGTTTTTGACGACTTCAAGCTGTTCTAATTTTTTAGGACCGTCAAACAAAATGTCATCCCAGTGGCAAGGGTCGAAATTTTCAATTGCATAAAATGTTAAGCCAAACTCTTGCATCCGGTCACGGATTTTTATTAGTTCATCTACTGTCCAGACATCACCAACAGCCGTTCCCCAGCCATCATTATCGCCAATTGGCTGGTCGCTACGTGAAAATCGTTCATTACTGTTAAAGTAGTCGACCATATGAACAACGATATGAGTTGCTCCACATTGTTTTGCAAAAGCATAATGTTCATCATTAAGCATATGTCGATATAAACCAAATCCTAGTTTCATAATTATTAACCTTTTAATTTGAAAATTTCTTAGTTAGTGAGATTTAGTGGTTTTACATATAATGCGACACTGATTGCGCCAACAATACCGATTCCACCTGCCACAAAAAATGCGATGCTATACATTCCAGACCATTCAATGATATAGCCTGTAATAATAGGGCCTAAAATTCCGGCAACATTTGCCATTGCGTGTACAAATCCACCAACTGCACCAATATTATTTTTTGCAACGGTATCTTGTAGGATTGCCCAATAGGTTGTAGCAGATAAATATAAGAAAAATATTCCGAATGCCATGAGTGCTACGGCACTTTCAACACGAGTAACATTACCGACAAGAAAGACAAGGATTGCCGATATTCCTAGACAACTAACCAACACGATTTTTCTGGAGAATAATGGTTTATTTGTTTTCTTTAAAACAAAGTCACAAAGTATTCCCCCTAAAGCCATTCCAATAGCACCTAATAGCCAAGGTATAATACTTACTATACTCATATCTTTTATACTGAGATTTTGAACATTAGATAAGTAACTTGGAAACCATGATAAAAAGAAAAATAAAATATAATTCAAACTGAAGAATGCAAGAGTTGTTGCTAATATAGTCGGACTCTTTATATAAAAAGATAATGGTTTAGATATAGTATTTGTGGTTTTTGATTCTACATTATTATCGTCAGATAAAATATATTCTAATTCTTCTTTTGATATTTTTTTATGTTGTTCCGGTTTATCTTTAGCTATTTTTAACCACCCAATTAGCCATATAAAGCCTATTGCAGCAAGTATAAAAAATGCAACACGCCAACCAGTTGTAATTATTAATATTCCCATTATAGGGCCAGCAATCGCTCCACCTATTGGATTACCAGCAGTTGCTATACCTATAGCAGTAGCAACTTCTTTTTTAGGGAACCAGTTATTAACCATTTTATTGAGTGTTGCTGCAAAGGGGCCTTCAGCTGCACCAAATAAAGTTCGGATAATAAGCATAGAGATAAAACCAACAGTTACCCCGATCATGCCGCAAAAGATAGACCAAAGAGCCATACTTACGGCAAAAACCTTTTTGGGACCATATTTATCTGATGCGTATCCGCCAATGAAATTAAATAAAGCATATCCAATAGAAAAACTACTGAAAAGTATACCCATTTCACTTGGTGTTAAGTTTAAATCTTTAGAAAAAACAGGAGCTGCAATAGCAAATGCAGAGCGATCCATATAGTTTATCATTCCTCCAAGAGAAATAAATAAAACTAAATTCCATCTTATTTTTTTAAACATAAATCACCTTTGATATAATGATATGTTTATTATTAAATTTAATAAGACATATCTATTTTTATGTTTATCACATGACGCCAAATTTATTATATGCTTCTACAGCACCCATTCCATTTGCTATTTCTTTTTGTACTTTATTCTCCATTTTTTGTTTTTCAAATGCATGTTCAATAACGTAAGACTCTACATTTTTAGGAATAATTAATACGCCTTCTTCATCGGCAACAATTAAATCACCTGGTTCAATTAAAATATTATTGATTTTGATTGGAACTCGATAATCTAATACTTTACCTCTTATTTTTTGATCTTGAGCATAACTACCTAATGAAAATACAGGGAAATCAAGTTCTAGTATTTCTCTCTTATCTCTTGAATAGCCATAAATAATAGCGCCCGCAGCGTTAAGTTTTTTAGCTCTTGTCGACATTAATCCACCCCACAGGGCGTAATTATGCGAAGAACCGGAAGCGATATAAACTTCACCTTCCTTTAAGCTATCTAGTGCTTCAAACATAATACCGAAATCTTTATTTCCTAGTGGCCCATTAGATGTAACGTCAGGCGGTAACATGTAATCAGCTTCTAGTACAGGCATTGCTCGACCTACAATCTTCATATCCTCAGATAAAGGTTTGAGTATAGGAGGTAAGAACTGATGGTGTAATCCTATTTCATCTAAAATATCCCCTAGAAGAGCTACGGGTAATTCCTTTTTAATCTTGTCAAACAAATCATTATCTTTATTCATTTCATATTCCTATGTATATAAGGTCTTAATCTTACTGTTTGGCTGTAAACCTGTCATACAGGCTAACAGTCTAGCCTTAATATTAAAAGAGGGTTAATATAGGTTTTGTGATACGACTCTAGTTTTATTATTGTTTTAATCACAGGAAGATTATTTTTTTGATTTTAAATCAAATGGATATTGCTAATTTTGGGGGTTAGATTGCATCCTTTAATTGAAAAACAAACACTTTCAGAACAAGTTAGAAGCTATGTTCTATCTTTAATATCTCAATCAAACCTAAATCCAGGTGATGAAATACCGAGTGAAAAAGAGATTATTGAACGTTTAGGGGTGAGCAGGGGGGTAGTTAGAGAGGCTTTTCAAAGCCTTTCTATATTAGGTATTTTAGATATTAGTAGTGGCAAAAAACCTAAAATACAAAAAATTAACTCAAACCCGTTAGAAACTATTTTTAACCATGCCATTGTGACTCAGCAGGTTAATTATCAGCAAATCTTAGGCCTTCGACGTGCGATTGAAGTTGATTCTGCAGTGTTGGCTGCAATGCATGGAAATAAAAATGATTATATCAAGTTAAGAAAAATTGCAGATAAAATGAGGAAGTCCTTGTTGAGTTCTAATGATTGGGATTTGTTCATCGAAAGTGATATTGATTTTCACTTAACATTAGCTGAAATGTCACAAAATCCGTTATATGCATTGATGCTAAAAGCATTAAGAGGCGCATTAGGTGGTTCTATTTCAGCTGGTTTATTAAACCAAAACAACCATGATGAACATAAAAAGATCATTGATATTCATTTTGATATTTTAGAGTCAATTGAAAAACAAGACTTTGTGGCAACTGGGTTAAAGATGGATACTCACTTTAAGTTAACCATGGATAGTTTTTAGATCAGCCACCCATAATAATTTTTCTTAGTGAGATTTTTGAGTGGCGAAGGATAAGCTAAATTCCTTCGCTCTACTTTCTGTGTAACTCAGTTTTAAGGTCAATTATCAATATGTGAATCATCTGCTTGTAAATAATTTGATTTAGGGATAGTCCCATTTTTCGGAACCAAGTTCCTCAATTAAATTCTGCTAATTAAATGCGTTATTTTTAACTCCTTCATTTCCCGATAATATTTTTTTCAGTCTGTATATTCCCTCGTTTCTTAAAATATTTCATAATAAAAAACTGTCTGAAAAGATAAATTCTACTTGCGAATTGGTATCGATCATGGATATGATTTGCCTTGTAGAATAAATGAAACCTAGTTCCATATAATGGAACTTATAATAAAGCCAGTAAAAAACTAAGCAAAGACAACCACACAGCAGGTGCGATATGGCGAATAAAGCAGGTGAAGATTATTCTTTGGCTCGGGTACCCCAAAGTGCTCGTAGGCCGTTCTATGAAGTGTTAATTCTACGAATTGGCGCACTAGCTTGTGTTTCACAAGTTATGTTAGGTGCGGCTCTTGGGTATGGGTTAACTTTTTGGCAGGCGTTTTGGGCAACGATGCTTGGATCTGTAATTTTACAGGTTGTCAGCTGGGGGCTTGGAGCGGCTGCGTGCCGCGAAGGAATGTCAATCAGCCTACTGTCTCGGTGGGCGGGTTTTGGTAAGTTAGGCTCAGCACTCATTGGTGGCGCAATTGCTATCTCCTTAATGGGCTGGTTTGGCGTCCAAAATGGTTTCTTTGCGGATGGAATGTATAAAGCGACTAATGTGCTAACACCAGGGACTTGGTCACTTATTACAGGTATTGCGGTGACGGTTATAACAGTATATGGGTATCGATTTTTATCTATTACTGCCAATATCTCAACGCCGCTATTTTTATTCGCGTTAGGCTGGGCGACATATAATTTATTATCAGGTCAAGATATTGGTACGCTTATTAATGACACTGAACCCGCCGGGCCATTAATGACTATGCCTGCGGCCATCACAATGGTTGCTGGTGGTTTTATTATTGCAGCAGTGACAACACCCGATATCAGCCGTTTCATGAAAGGGCCTAAAGATGTGTTTTGGATGACGCTTATCGGCACATTTTTTGGTGAGTTACTGGTCAATATGATAGCGGTACTAATGGCGCTGTCATTACGTACAAGCCAAGTATTTGATTTAATGATGGCGCTGACAGGCCTATTAGGTGCATCGATTGTTATCTTCTCAACAATAAAAATGAATGATATCAATTTGTATTCATCATCGTTAGGTTTTTCAACACTGTTAAATGCCATATTTAATAAGCGTTTTGACCGTCGTTATTTAACGTGGGTGATTGGTATCTTTGGCACAATCGCTTCAATGTTAGGGATATTAGATAACTTTATCGGTTTCTTAATTTACTTAGGAATCGCCATTCCTCCTGTCGCAGGGATTATGGTTGTTGACTATTACTTGTTAAAACGTGATCGGAAAGAACTAGATATCACTCGAGAGCAAGGCATATTACCACCGAGCTGTGAAGCATATAACCCAGTAACACTCGTGGTGTGGGTGATCGCAGTACTGGTTGGCTGGGGGACATCAGAGTTAGGTCCGCTGCATGCAGACTACGGTATCCCAGCGCTTAACTCTTTGATTACTGGTGCAGTTGCTTATTGGATAGGCATGCGCTGGCAGGCGAAAGCGAGAGGTGTTGAAACGGTACACTTTCGCAAAGTCTCTCATTTAGATTAAGGATTAAACAATGTCAGGTACAAAAGTTAAAGTTGCTCTGGCTCAGTTTGATTCAGAACTTGGCAATAAAACCAATAATTTACAACGCATGGCACAGTTGTGCCAACAAGCCGCAGATTCAGGGGCAAAACTGATTTGTTTCCCTGAGCTGGCGACAACGGGTTATCGTGGTGACTTACTGACCACTAAGTTGTGGGATTTAAGCGATTCCATCGGAAGTGAAACTTATACGCTATTTAGCGAACTTGCTACTCGTTTAAATATCACTATTGTTAGCGGTTTTGTTGAGCGCGGTGAATATTTAGGCGATATCTATAACTCTGTCGGTGTTTGGAACCCGGGGTGTGAGGGTATTAGTGGTGTTTTTCGTAAAGTTCATGCTTTCGGCATAGAAAAACAATGGTTTGGACGAGGTGATAGTTTCCCTGTGTTTGAAACGCCGATCGGTAAAATCGGTATCATGATTTGCTATGACATGGGTTTTCCAGAAGTCGCACGAATTTTAACATTACAAGGCGCGGAATTGTTATTAGCCCCTTCAGCTTGGTGTGTTCAAGACCGAGATGTGTGGGATATTAATAGCGCTTGTCGAGCACTAGAAAATGGAACTCACTTACTTGCAGTGAACCGTTGGGGTCATGAAGAAGATCTGCATTTATTTGGTGGTAGCAAGGTTTTAGGTCCTCGCGGCCAAGTACTTTGTGAAGCGAGCTGTGAGGGCGAAGAGCTATTAATCGGTGAGGTTGATTTTTTAAACCAAGCCCATACACGTTTAAAAGTGCCTTATCTGAGAGACAGAAAGCCACAAAGCTACAGTGTATTAACCCAAGGTTTAGGGTCATGAGTATTTTATCTAGCGTGGTTGATGTTTACCAATTGTTCTTACGTTCAGGTAATGAACTGACGGTGACAACGTTGGTTAATGAATTAGGTATGCCAAAAAGCTCGGCCTCCCGTCTTTTAAAGCAAATGGCTGAACTCGGATTGCTGGAAAAGAAAAACAATGCACCGATATATCGACCTGGTTTGCTGATTATGGAATTAGCTCATCGGGCTAGGGGGATGAACCCGCTAATCGATATGATGCTTGAAGCACTTGATGAACTTGCGAAAGATAGCGGGTTTACCAGTTATGTGTCAGCACTTGATGATGATATGGTTCGTGTTGTTCATGCACGCTTTGGTAATAGCATGCTGCAAGTGATCACTCAACCGGGTACCCGCTTACCCATACTGGGAACGTCAACGGGGCGTGCACTATTAGCAAGGTTACCGCTAAATGAGCGGTCAAAAATTATCGACCGTGAGCCAAAAGAAGAACGGGGTAAATTAGTTGAGCGTTTGGACTTAGTGGCAGATCGTGGCTGGGAATTTTCGATGGATGAATCCGTTGCCGGAGTCGCTTCCATATCCAGCACGGTGTTCGACCCTGCACAAAATACGTTATATGCCTTGTGTTTAAGTTTGCCTGCTGCACAAATGAATGATGAGGTTATGGTGCAGTTATCTAAGAGCCTTTGTCATAAAGCCGCTTATCTTGGGTGTATGGTGGGTGACCCGTATTGGTTGCAAAAAAGCATGAATAAGTCATGAGCTTATTTCATGTTATAAAAGCAAAAAGTAGTAAGTAGTTGAAGTAAGTAGTTGAAGTAAATAGTAAATTATAAATATTTAATATTGTTAGCATTTTAAGTGCGTGAATACGCCTTCATCAGGAAAAATGGAACCTCTATTACGTGAGATTCCATCTAGAGTGAAATGAGATTAACTCGCTATTCTATGCGAGTTAATCTCAAAGTAGCTCTTTACTCTCATAAAAAATAATTAAAATTAAAGGAAGTACAATGAGTCTAAAACAAACTCTTTGCGTATATGATCTAATCGATTGCGCTAGTGTTAAAGGTGAAGACATTGTTGCATTGTTCCAAGATTTCCCACACATTGAAGTCATGTCTAAAACGGTTAAGGATCACAAAGGACAAAGTGACTTTGTTCGCATTCTTATTCCAGGAACACAAGGTAAATCACAGCATAAAGATGCGCCAACACTGGGAATCATCGGGCGTTTAGGTGGAATTGGTGCTAGGCCTTCTCGAATAGGTGTTGTGTCTGATGCAGATGGTGCGATTGCCGCACTTGCAGCAGCGCTTAAACTGGCACAAATGCATGAAAAGGGTGACCAGTTACTCGGTGATGTCGTGGTCACGACCCATATTTGCCCAAATGCACCAACACGTCCGCATACACCTGTTGATTTTATGGACTCGCCCCTTGAAGATGCCACGATGAATCAACATGAGGCGATCCCTGAAGCGGATGCTATTTTGTCCGTAGATACCACGAAGGGAAATCGTTTACTCAATCATAAAGGGTATGCACTGTCTCCAACAGTAAAAAATGGTTATATTTTACCTGTGTCAGAGGATTTAATTCGTTTGATGGAATGGAGTAGTGGCCAAAAAGCGGTGACATTTCCATTATCAATTCAAGACATCACGCCATATGGTAATGGTCTACATCATATCAACAGTATATTACAACCTGCGGTATCAACATCTGCACCAGTGGTTGGTGTCGCTATTTGCTCAGAAACGGTAGTACCAGGTTGCTCTACAGGGGCCAGCCATGAGGTTGATATTGCGGCTACTGTAAAATTTATGATAGAAGTGGCTAAAGCATTCACAGGAAAACAATGTGTGTTTTATGATGTTGAACAATATGATTTATTGACGTCATTGTATGGTGATATGTCACACCTGCAAACAGCAGGTAATAATGCAGCAAAAAAATGATTAATTTATAAATAGTCACAGTTAATTATTAGCGTTGTCAGTGTTATTAAAATAATTAACTGTGCTCTATTGGTGAGCTATAAATTCGATTCTGTTGTGTTGTCTGGAATATCCTCATTTTCAATAGGAACAATGAGGTCTGCATGATTACCTTTTGGGCCAATAGTCACACTAAATTGAACTTTCTGGCCTGCTTTTAGTGTCCTGTAACCGTCCATTTGGATACAGGAATAATGAGCAAAAATATCTTCTCCGCCATCAGCCGGGCAAATAAAACCAAAGCCTTTTGCGTTATTGAACCACTTAACGATACCCGTCTCCATATTTTATCCTTCAAATTTACCAGTATTTGCATTTAGAACGATGTATAAAAAACACATACAAAATAAGTATAAATACGATGTTATTTGTTCGTAAAATATACTGTAATAAATTACCTTCTAAGGTCAAGAGGTACGGTTCAGGAATTGCTGGAAAGTGTTAAGAATTCGCTAATCAATAGCGCTCATTTTCTATAATATTTGATATGGCTCACAGATTGCTAACCATGGAAGCAAAGGTGATTCCCATGATACACTGTCGCTTGATGCAATATAGACAAAAAACAGCATAGTAACTAAATGGTATAGTTTTGTGATGTTATCAATATGATTGATAGAAATCGTTGATAATAAAGACTATGCTTAAATTGAAGTTAAACACTGAGCAAGAAAGTAATGAGTGATTTTCTGGGCACATTTAAAACTGACGTCATTTTTAAAGATGAAATAGAACAAACCTTACAGCCACCATCGATGTATAAGGTGCTATTAAATAATGACGATTACACCCCGATGGATTTTGTTGTCGAAGTGTTACAAAAATACTTTTCTTTTGATGAAGAACGCGCTACACAGATAATGTTAGATGTCCATATTCAAGGAAAGGGAGTTTGTGGAATTTTTACTGCAGAGGTTGCTGAAACGAAAGCGGCGCAAGTCAATACTTTTGCTCGTGAACATGAGTACCCTTTGCTTTGCACTATAGAGAAAGTCTAATTTGGCTTAATATCAATTTTGGGAGGTGCTTATGCTCAATCAAGAACTGGAGCTTAGTTTAAACGTAGCTTTTACGAAAGCGAAAGACAGTCGCCATGAGTTTATGACTGTAGAGCACCTATTGCTAGCGTTACTGAGTAATATCTCTGCTCGCGAAGCTTTAGATGCTTGTAAGGTTGATCTTGTTGCATTACGTCAAGAACTTGAACACTTCATCGCGCAAACTACACCTTTGTTACCCGAAAATGATAGCAGAGACACCCAGCCTACGCTGAGTTTTCAGCGTGTATTACAGCGCGCTGTTTTTCATGTGCAATCATCTGGGCGTAACGAAGTCAGCGGTGCAAACGTATTGGTCGCGATTTTTAGTGAGCAAGAGTCCCAAGCTGCGTACTTATTACGCAAGCATGATGTAAGCCGTTTAGATGTAGTTAATTATATTTCTCATGGCACGATAAAAGGCGAAGAGTCGTCATCAGAACAAGATATCTCCTCTAATAGTGTGCAAAACGAAGAGCAGCCGGTCCCAGAAGACCATATGGACAACTTTACGACCAACTTGAACCAGCAGGCCAAGAAAGGGAATATCGACCCTCTGGTTGGACGTCAGGCTGAATTAGAGCGTACGATTCAAGTATTGTGCCGCCGTCGTAAAAATAATCCACTATTAGTCGGTGAGTCAGGTGTCGGTAAAACCGCGATTGCTGAAGGGCTAGCATGGCGTATTGAGCAAGATGATGTACCTGACGTAATGAAAGGCTGCACAATTTTTTCACTAGATATTGGTTCATTATTGGCTGGAACCAAATACCGTGGTGACTTTGAGAAACGTTTCAAAGCATTATTAAAAATGCTGGAAAAAGATCCGAAGAGCATTTTATTTATTGATGAAATTCACACTATCATCGGTGCAGGAGCCGCGTCTGGTGGGCAAGTTGACGCAGCGAACTTAATTAAACCGTTGCTATCAAGTGGTCGAATTCGTGTTATTGGTTCAACAACATACCAAGAATTTGGCAGTATTTTTGAGAAAGATAGAGCGTTGGCTCGTCGTTTCCAGAAAATTGATATTGTAGAACCAACTCCCGAAGAAACAATTCGTATCATCAATGGGTTGAAGCCTAAGTATGAAGCTCATCATGATGTTCGTTATACCGCAAAAGCGATCCAAGCGGCGGTGGATTTATCCATTAAATATATCACCGACAGGCATTTGCCAGATAAAGCCATTGACGTGATTGATGAGGCCGGGGCGCGAACGCGACTGGTTGCACCAAGTAAGCGTAAAAAAACCATTGGTGTGCCTGAAATTGAAACAGTTGTGGCGCGTATCGCCCGTATTCCTGAAAAAACGGTTTCCTCAAGCGATAAAGATAAACTCAAGACACTCGACTCTCGTTTGAAAATGTTAGTGTTTGGACAAGACAAAGCGATAGATTCATTGTCTGAGGCAATCAAAATGAATCGGGCAGGTTTAGGGTTAGAAAATAAACCTGTGGGTTCTTTCTTATTTGCCGGTCCAACAGGGGTGGGTAAAACCGAAGTGACTGTCCAGTTAGCGAAAGCGTTGGATATCAAATTGCTGCGATTTGATATGTCTGAATATATGGAGCGTCACACGGTTAGCCGCTTAATTGGTGCGCCTCCTGGCTATGTCGGCTTTGACCAAGGTGGTTTACTGACCGATGCGGTTATCAAACATCCGCATTCAGTGGTGCTGTTAGATGAAATCGAAAAAGCGCATCCAGATGTGTTTAATATTCTTTTACAGGTAATGGACCACGGAACGTTAACAGACAATAACGGTCGTAAGGCGGATTTCCGTAATGTTGTTGTGGTAATGACAACCAACGCTGGGGTGCAAGAAACTCAGCGTCGTTCTATTGGTTTTGCTGAGCAAGATAATAGCACTGATGCGATGTCTGAAATCAAAAAGGCGTTCTCACCAGAATTTCGCAACCGCCTTGATGGTATCATTTGGTTTAACTCATTAACTCCAGAAATTATTACGCAAGTCGTTGATAAGTTTATTGTGGAATTACAAGTTCAGCTTGATGAAAAGGGTGTATCAATTGAAGTTAGCGCCGCGGCTCGCCGCTGGTTGTGTGAAAAAGGTTATGATAAAGCGATGGGTGCCCGACCTATGGCTCGCACCATTCAGGATAACCTGAAAAAACCATTAGCAAACGAGTTGTTATTTGGTTCACTAACCAATGGTGGCTCTGTAAGTATCGGGCTTGATGAAAAAAGTAACACACTGACATACAGCTTCAGTAGCGTGCACAAGGCCTCTCCGGAGGATGCGGTATTCTGACGAATAGACCACAGGTGTATCAATGCACCTGTGGTTGTCAGGCCTTGCCTGAAGAGAATATCAACGGCTACGGAAAATGATTCGGCCTTTGCTCAGGTCATAAGGTGTTAACTCTACAGTTACCTTGTCGCCTGTCAGGATGCGGATATAGTTTTTACGCATTTTTCCAGAAATATGAGCAGTCACCACGTGACCGTTTTCCAGTTCAACACGGAACATTGTGTTTGGCAGGGTATCTAAAACTGTGCCCTGCATTTCAATATTGTCTTCTTTGGCCATCTAATCCTCTAAGTTTAATAACCGTGATTTTTAACGGGCAAGATAATGCCCAAAAACCCGCACTAAGTAAAGAAGTGTCGCATTTTAACGCGATCTTTATTTTTAAGTGAAGGAATAAAATTACTGTAAAACCAAAATTCATTAATCGAAAATTGGCGGTATTTCAATCGATTGCGGTATCCAGCAGGCGGGGTCAATCGCTTTGTCACGCCACCGATAAAGAATATGTAAAAAATCCCTACGGGATATCTCTTTTGCGCCCATTGAGGCGGTATGGTGGTTAAGTACCTGACAATCAAAAAGTTGCCCATTATAGCGCAAAAAATGAAAATAGAATGTAATAAAAGCAAATTTGGATGCATCATTCATTTTACTGAACATAGATTCCCCACAAAATAGGTGCCCCATGTTCACGCCATACAGGCCTCCAACGAGTTTATCGCCATACCAAGCTTCAATGGAATGCGCCATACCTGCTTGGTGTAGCGCTAAATACCCTGCTTGAACTTCGGGTAAAATCCATGTGCCTTCTTGGCGTACAGAACAAGCTTCAATAACTTGCTTGAATGCATGGTTAACAGTAATGCGATAAGTCTGCTTTTTTAAAACTTTTTTCATTGACCGGCTAATATGGAGTTCACCAACCATGAGTACTGCTCTAGGGTCCGGAGACCACCATAAAGGCATCTCTCCAGGATTAAACCAAGGAAAGATACCATCATAATAGGCAGCTTGCAGCCTTTTTGATGAAAGATCTCCGCCAATCGCTAATAAGCCATTGGGCTCCCGCATGGCTTCAGACACGGGAGGGAATAAATAGGAGTCATCATCTAATTGGTACATATACGCCTCAGAGCGGTTGTTGTGCCCAGTGGCGCTGACGGAACTGATAATACTGACCTTGCATACCTAACAGCGCTTGATGGGTACCTTGTTCGATGATTTTACCATTATCCATCACACAGATGTTATCCATTTCCTCTAAGCCCTGCATACGGTGAGTAATGACAATTAACGTCTTATCGGCACATTTTTCTTTTAACAGTGCTAAAATTTGCTGTTCAGTTTGTGCATCAAGCCCTTCCGTTGGTTCATCCATTAGAATTAATGGTGTGTTATGTAATAAAGCACGGGCAATACCTAAGCGGCGTTGTTCCCCTCCAGAAAGTTGTCGGCCGCCTTCACCCATCCACGCATTAAGCTTTAATTCGTTTTCTAATAAATTGTCTAGACCAACTTGCTGCAATACTTCGCTTAATTCGATATCCGTCGCTTGTTCATTGGCGAGTAATAGATTATTGCGCAATGTATCACTAAAGACATGAACCCGTTGTGGTACTACAGACATCATATTACGTAACGATTTTTCGCTAAATTCGTTAATAGGCGTACCATTTAAGTAGATGGTTCCGCTATCAACATCCCAAGCACGGGTTAATAACTGCAGAAGAGTGGATTTACCACAACCTGTTTTACCTAATAAAGCAAGGTGTTGGCCTTTATTTAATGTTAAAGACACATTTTGAAGAACGGCAAATGGCTGTTCTGGATAGGTAAATGAAATATTATCGACAGTCAGGTTTTCCAATGTTGCGATTGAAGGGCTTTCACTTGGGAAAGTTACCTCTGGTTTTGCGGTCATTAATTGGGAAACGCGAGTAGCAGATGCAATCACTTGACCCATATGTTGGAAGGCAACAGCAACAGGGCCTAATGCTTCGAAAGCCGCTAGCGCACAGAATACAAATAAAGCAATCAGTGCTCCCGGTTTTGTATCGCCCCCTACATGGTCGGCAGCCATCCAAAGAAGCAGTGTTGCTGTAACACCAGAGGCAAATAAAATAATGGCTTGAGATAATCCAGTGAGTGCCGCTTGCTGTTGTTGACGCACTTGCCACTTATTTTCGATATTAAGCAAGTTTTGGCGAAAACGTTCAGTGGCGCCAAATAATGTTAACTCAGCTTGCCCTTGCAGTGCGGAGGTTAAAATAGTGCGATAACTTCCACGTAATTCGGTTAGCTCACGGCCAATGGGTTTTCCTGCACGATAAAATATAAATGGCATTGTAAATAGCAAGAACAGCATGATGCCACCCAGTGTCCAAGCAAGACGAGGGTCGAGATAACTTAAACCAAAAATAAGGACAAAGGTAACAAAAAATGCAGTAATGATCGGCGATAAAACACGTAAATAGAGGTGATCTAGGGTCTCTACGTCAGCGACCAGACGATTGAGTAACTCCCCTTGACGAAAACGACTGATACCACCCGGTGAAAGGGGCAATACTTTACTAAAAGCAAAAACCCGTAAATGAGCAAGTACTTTAAAAGTAGCATCGTGGCTAACTAGGCGTTCTCCATAGCGGCCAGCGGTACGAAAAATAGCGGCACCACGGACACCCGCAGCGGGTAACATGTAATTAAAATAGTAAAGACCCGGAAAACCAGCAATGGCGGTTCCGGCTAAAAACCAACCAGAAAGGGTAAGTAAGCCAATACTTGCCAGTAAGGTCACAATCGCCAAGATAATGCCTAATGTAATTAAAAACCAATGGCGGCGGTAAAGGGCTAAGAAAGGTAATAAAATTTTCATTATCAAAGCTCCTCACTGCGATGGGCAAGTAACTGGGCAAAAGCGCCTTCTGACTTGCTTAACTGTGTGTAATTACCTTGTTGAATGATTTGCCCGTTAGCCATTACCCAAATTTGGTCATAATCAAGGGTTTCTTCCAGTAAATGGGTGACTAAAAGGGTCGTTTGCTGACTTGATAGCTGGTTAAGTATTTGCATAACACGTTGTTCGCTGTGGGAGTCTAAGCTCGCAGCAGGCTCATCTAGAAGGAGCATACGAGAGGGTTTCAACAGGGTTCGTGCAACGGCAACTCGCTGAGCTTGCCCGACCGAAAGGCGAGCGGCATAGTCACCCAGCTTGGTATTTAGGCCATCAGGCAAATGGGCTAAGAATTCGGAAACATATGCATTATCAATCGCCTGTTGAATTTCCGCTTCTGTAGCATTTGGCTTGCCTAAACAGATGTTTTCAACCAGTGTTTGCTCTGGAAGGTGAGGGTTTTGCCCAACCCAACCGAGTAATTCACGCCATTTATCAGGGCATAATTCACGAAGTTCAACACCATTTATGGTGATGGAACCGCGATAAGGCAAAAAGCCTAACAATAAATTCAGTAATGAGCTTTTTCCCGCACCACTTTGACCAACAATTGCAATACGTTGTTGTGGCTCAATATTGAAATCTAATGGCCCAGCAAGGCGCACTCCATCATGGGATAAAATTTCTAATTGTTTAGCCTGAATATAGATAGCCTCATCACTCAGTGTTTGGGTTCCTTGTTGAGCTTTTTGTTCGCCATCACTGTTTAATAGCGTTTCGAGTGTTTCAGCGGCACCAACAGCTTGCGCTTTGGCGTGGTAGTATGTGCCAAGGTCACGTAATGGTTGGAAAAACTCTGGCGAAAGTATCAGGGCAAGAAAACCTGCAAATAGCGTGACAGGTAAACCATAGCTACCGAAGTTCATTTCGCCCAAGTAGGAAAAACCAAAATAGACAGCAACAACAGCAATAGAAATCGACGCAAAAAATTCAAGAACGCCAGAAGACAGAAATGCCATCCTCAATACTTCCATCGTTCTGGAACGAAAATCTTCTGTTGATTCACGAATTTGCTTAATCTCTGCTTTTTCACGAAAAAATAACCGTAAGGTATCAAGGCCCCGTAATCTATCGAGAAAACTCCCGCTTAAACGACCTAAGGCAATAAAGTTACGACGGTTAGCATCCGCAGCGCCTAATCCGACTAATGCCATAAAGATAGGAATCAGCGGGGCAGTGACGAATAAAATAAGTGCTGCAGCCCAGTTAAAGGGGAAAATAGCAATCAGGATCATAATGGGGATGATCCCAGCTAAATACATTTGAGGAAGATAGCGCGAATAGTAGTCTTGCATATCTTCAATTTGTTCAAGAATAATTGTAGCCCAGCTACCCGCTGGCTTACCTTTAACCCACACAGGGCCGAGTTCTTGAAGTTTATCGAGTACCATGGTACGTATTTCTTGGCGCACCACTTGGCCACAACGAAAGCCAACGCGTTCTCGTACATAAGTGACAATTGCGCGTAAGATAAAAACGCAAAGCAGAAGAACAAAAGGGGTTAATAACTGTTCTCGAGGAACGTTATCCATAATCAATGCTTGTAAGATAACAGCTAAGAACCAAGCTTGAGCAATAATCAGTAATCCACTCAAAATGCCTAGTAACATAGAGATCCGCAACCAGCGCTTGGCAGGGGCACTGTATTGTTTTAACCAACGTACCAATTCAGTCTGTCTTGATTTATCCATAATGATTTAGTTAGCAGGTGTAGTTTTAATGTCATTGAGTATAGTTAGGAAACATCACCCTAACGTTGTTTTTACCATGCGTGATATTGCAGTTGACCTGTTTTAAACCGCATGAGAACGATAAATTTTGATCTGGTAACGCAATTGGTGATTATAAGAAAATCTGCGTTTTTGATCTTACCCACAAATTCGAGTATTAGAGTACATCATAACAGCTTCACCGCGATATGTTACCTAATAAAAGTGGGTTATTTAAAGTGAGTTGTGCTTTGTTATTAAATTGTTTTATAAAGGTAAATTTAATATTTCAGTAAATTTTTAGATGTAATGATATTGGGATATTACTGTATTTCTACGTAATAAAAAGGTGGCTTAACAAAGAAATGTTAAGCCATCGGCATTTTTCACTACAATTAGAATGTGGGGTCTATCATTAACCATTCTTTGGGTTTTAATTCATAGTTTCCTTTTAATAAATTATCCCAAGCCTGATCTTTTTCTTTCATGGTATTAAATGAGCGAGTTTGCGTATCCATTAACTCCCAGGTTTGTTCCGTTTGTTGCCATATATTGCAATCAATACTAGAACTACTTGGATAGGAATAGCACATAACCACATCATCTTGATTGTTTTGGTTAACATCGGCCATAAAGCCCACACACGGGTATGGGTCGTATTGTGAGGTACAATACCAAGCACTGCTAAGGTTTTCCCCGAGGTCGAACCAACTCTCCGGTATTGCAGGGCTATTTTGAGCTTGAATTAATACTGATTTTAGCGATCTGCGCTGTTCTTCTTCATAAGGGCTGGTTTGGAATAGTTTTTGATATTCAGGGTTATTATTGAGTTTTTCAAAAGCTTGTTGCCCTTTCTCACCTAATTGTTTTAAGTCATAAGCAAGCGAGCTATTGACTTTGATTTTGCCATTTTCAATCCCCGCAAGAATACTGTTCAGTGTGATGCGTTTAAAATCAGCAATAGGGCTGTTAATGACCAATATAATGGCAATTAGAGCCAGAATTCCCGCTTTATTGATAGGGCCTAAATAGGACATCCAAGCTGATTTTTTATAGATAATTGCGATGCTATAAGCAAAAACCAATACAAATAGGAATAGGGCAATAGTAAAGGCGTATAGGCGCTCAACACTCCAACTATACTGGTTAACTCGTACCAAAATGCCATAGAGAGAAAGCACTGAAAATGCATTAAGTAAAATAATGCTAATTAAGACAAAACCGTTGAGGCCCGCACGGAATTGATATTGAGTTGTGCCATCGCCATACACGAAATTGATAAAAATAAGGTTTAAAATTAAAAACCATAGCATCACTGCGGAGCCTAAGCCTGCAGAGGTCAAACCTGAAAAGTAGGAAACAACGAAACCGCCTAAGAAAATAACAGCAACAATATTCAAGAGCGGTAAAAAAAAACGCGCAATAAAGCTAACAAAATTACTGAGTTGTACATTCAGTGCTGTGCGTAAAAAAGCTAAACTCACGTTGAACCCAAGGGCAAAGCTCACCCAATAGATAACGTCGTTATCAAGAGCTTCACTCAAAAAAGTCAGGTTAACAATGCCAAATAAAAAACTGGCTATTTTTACGATTAATGTTAGCAACCCACCGATTATAGAAGCGAGAATACCCAGAAAGGTATTTTTAATATATAGCCCCATTAAGCAACCGTAATCAATTTTCCATGTTCTTGTGGTTTGCCACGATTGCATCCAAGGAAGTATAAAAAAGAGTAAGACGGTGAGGGTGATAAAGGCGAAGAATGGGTCTGTATCTGAAGGATTTAGAAAGTCTTGGGCATGCCAGTAATTGAGCCAGAAAATTAACCCAATAATGACCGCAATGTTGAGATAAAAAATAGCGGATTTTGCATTGGTAATTAGGTAACTGATTGCTGAAGGAACAAAAATGGCGAGCAAAATAGGCAGATATAGGGTGGTGGCGCTTAGTTGGCTTTCTAGGCGGATAGAGTAATCAGTGGTGGCTGTGATGACGATGCCTTGAATCACGGCAAGTATGACAATAATAAAATAAGAATAACCGCGAATGGCATCACGTTCTAATTGTTGCCCCATACCTACACCTTATATTAATTAATGTTATGTAAAAACAGTATAGGCAGTATTAAAAAAGTACAATATAAACTTGGTCTTAAAAATATATGCAAAACCAATAGTTAGGATGGGGAGTATAGGTAATAAAAAAGGCTTCAATTGAGGAAAAATTGAAGCCTATCTAAATTACAATCACTTATTGATTATTTTGATGCTAAGCCATCAAGATAACGTTCTGCATCTAAGGCTGCCATACAACCTGTGCCCGCAGAGGTAATTGCTTGGCGGTATATATGGTCCATGACATCACCAGCCGCGAACACACCTTCAACAGAAGTTTGAGTTGCATTGCCTTGGGTGCCAGATTGCACTTTAATATAACCGTTGTCTAAATCTAATTGGCCTTCAAAAATAGCTGTATTTGGGCTGTGGCCGATGGCAATAAATGCCCCCATAACAGGGATATCTTCTGTTGCATGTGTTTTAGTACATTCTAAGCGCACACCCGTCACGCCCATATCATCACCTAATACTTCATTCAATGTGCGGTCGGTATGCAGAATAATATTACCGTTCTCAACTTTATCCATTAAACGATTAATCAGGATTTTTTCTGCACGGAAACTATCACGACGATGAATTAAATGAACTTCTGAAGCAATATTAGAAAGGTACAATGCTTCTTCTACCGCAGTGTTTCCGCCACCAACGACAGCGACTTTTTGGTTACGATAGAAGAAACCGTCACAGGTTGCACAAGCTGAAACGCCACGGCCTTTGAACGCTTCTTCTGAAGGTAGGCCGATATAACGAGCGGAAGCCCCTGTTGCAATAATTAATGCATCACAGGTATATTCATTTTCATCGCCAATTAAACGGAAAGGACGTTGTTTTAAGTCCACTTTTTGGATATGGTCAGATATGATTTCGGTATCAAATTTTGACGCGTGCTCATGCATGCGTTCCATAAGCCCTGGACCGGTTAAACCTTCTGGGTCACCAGGCCAGTTTTCAACTTCAGTTGTGGTGGTCAATTGACCGCCTTTTTCCACCCCAGTAATCAATGCTGGGTTTAAGTTTGCACGTGCAGCATAGACAGCCGCAGTATAGCCCGCAGGGCCAGAACCAAGAATGATTAACTTGCGATGTGTTGTTGTGCTCATGAATTCCTCTTTAATCTAAAAAGCATTTATCAGATTGTAGGAGAAATAAGAGGTTAACAAAAGTGGTTTAAGTGCGACTTAGTTTCATTTGGCTTATTTCATCAATAGGTAATACCGACAAAATGTAAAAAAATATGACAAAAAGTTGCTTGTGTCACGCATCACAATTTTTAGGAATTATCTTGAATTAAGGCTGCGAAACGTTTTACTGGAAAAAAAAGCGAAATCTTGTACTGATTTTTATTCATTTGCTTTGACAATCGGCTGCGCATTTGCGAAAACATCAGTGTAAGAGTTAATTATCTAGCTGATCAATGGAAATGGCGCATTTTTGTTCTTGCTGGAAAATTAACTTTACACTACTTACAAATTTAAAATACAAGTAAACATTGTGGGTGATAATTACATTCACACTAACTTCAGCATTATGAATAAAATTTGCTCCTGAACACGAATTCCTAAATAAAAAAGGTGGTGGCTAAGGTGCTTATTTTTAGATGTAGAAAATAACAATTAGAGAAAGAGAGATAAAGAGATGATTGACAATAAAAAGCGTCCTGGCAAAGACCTTGACCGTATCGACAGGAATATATTAAACGAACTACAAAAAGACGGGCGAATTTCTAACGTAGAGTTATCTAAACGAGTTGGTTTATCTCCAACACCTTGTTTAGAGCGTGTACGTCGCCTTGAGAGACAAGGATTTATCTCTGGCTATACTGCGTTATTAAATCCACACTACTTAGATGCATCATTGCTCGTGTTTGTTGAAATCACACTTAACCGTGGTGCTGCGGATGTATTTGAGCAATTCAATACAGCAGTTCAAAAACTGGAAGAAATTCAGGAATGCCACTTGGTTTCTGGTGACTTTGACTACCTGTTGAAAACGCGTGTGCCAGATATGTCCGCATATCGTAAACTGTTAGGTGAAACTCTGTTACGTTTACCAGGCGTAAACGACACTCGCACCTATGTAGTTATGGAAGAAGTTAAACAAAGCAACCGCTTAGTGATCAAAACTCGCTAATTAGTGCTTTTTAACCTCGCTTCAGCACAGCATTTCAGCTTTGTTGCCGCACTGCAGTTTCAACGCTGAGTTTACTCAGCGTTGTTCCGTTTTTCTCGCCTCATTTGTTGCTTTATAAAAACGTAATATTTTGCTGTTTCACAGCTTCAACTGGCTGCTATCCATGCCTTTCTACCTTGTTTTACGTAAATTACTTAGCAACTGATAAGTTTTATTTCCAATTTATTGATTCTAAAGCTATAAATATTTAGGATTTTTGACGAGAAATAGAAATTGAATCATCATACATTAGATGGAATACTGCACCTTAGTGCTTTTGTGAAGCCTTGATATCTCTTAGTCGCTGTAAAACAGGCAGAGTCAGGCGTTTAATGGTAGAATAAACCTAGGTTAGTCAAGAACATCAGTTAGCAAAGAAATAATAATGAGCCAAGAATATACAGAAGATAAACATATCAAATTTAAAAAACTAAGTAGCGGAAGACGGCTATTAGAGGTTATTTTGCTCGCAATATGCTTGAGCGCACTCTTCTTAATGGTGGCTTTATTGAGCTTTAGCCCTTCAGATCCAAGCTGGTCACAGACCACTTGGAATGCCCCAGTGAAGAATTTAGGGGGGAGTGTAGGTTCATGGAGTGCCGATATTCTCTTCTCTGCTTTTGGTATTCTTGCATTTGCCATTCCTGCACTATTACTCCTAGGTTGCTGGGCGATTTTCCAATATGAAAGTCAGCGCCGATATATTGATTTTTTCTCTTTATCGTTAAGATTAATAGGTGGTTTAGCACTTATTTTATCTTCTTGTGGACTTGCGGCTCTCAATTTTGACGACTTACCTAATTTCGCCTCTGGTGGTGTGATTGGCAGTGTATTTAGTAATGCAATTATGCCGTGGTTCAATTCATTAGGTGCTACGTTAGCATTGCTGTTTTTATGGGCGATAAGCTTTACGCTGTTTACGGGATGGTCATGGCTTACAATCGCAGAAAAAATTGGTGCAGCGGTACTTCTCCCTATTACTTTGCTAACAAATCGAGCGAGGGGAGACGATTTAGATAACTATGATTACGACGTTGAAGAAACTGAAGGAGCTTTACAGCGTGCGCAAGAAGCTGAGCACAGAGCCAATGACAGCCTAGAAAATATTGATGCGGATGATGTTTTGTTTTCCGCACCCACTGTGGCTGAATTAGTCACTGAAGTCGCTCCAACAACGGAAAAAAATACGGGTGAAGCGGTTGTTACTACAGAAAACCCAATTCCTTCAGTGAATCAAAACACATCAGAGCAAGATTCGGTACCTGCTTTCTCTGCAGTGGATGAGCCGAGCACATATCATTTTGAAGTACCAGAAGATTACCAGCCTAAGCTCGGTGCAAGTTTTGATTCAACATCAGATACCGTTAATGAGCCGTTAGTTCAAGCGTCACCGTATGTTGCACCAGAAGAACCGATATTTAGTGTTCAGCATAATCAACAAATAGAACAACAAAAACAAGACAATACCGCTTATCAAGAATATTCGGATAAACAAGAAACACCTGTTAATCAAGCTGCGTTTGAAGCTCAAGCGACATCCACGCCCCCACTTAACTCTTCAAATACAACAGAAAGTTTTATTCCATCATCAGTTACTGAAAGGGGCTCTAATCCAGCTGCATTAGCGGCTGCGGGTATTTCAGTCGCTGCACTGGAGCGCCATGCTCAGGTTAAACAAAATATGGAGCCGGAGCTTCCACGGCCAAATCCTGTTCGTTTACCGACTCGTCGTGAGTTATATGGTATTCGCATTCCATCGTTACGTGATGCGGAACTACAGCGGCGCGAAGAAGAGGCTTCTAAACGTGAACAAATATATCAGCAGTGGTCTACGAGTGAGTCTGACCAACCTGAAACTGATGATGAGGCACAACAAGACGAATTATTACGAGCGCAGTTCTTAGAACAGCAACGTGAACGTTATGGTGAAGTTGATGAAACTGATTATGATGTACCGCTTAATAGCCTGCACTCGCATGATGAGCAATTACAAAATGAGCCAATGACTGAAAATAGAGTCAGCGCATTTACGCAGCCAGAAATTGAACACCGTTGGGCGTCAGCTTCACAACAATCCAATAATACGCATACAATTCCAGAGCCTGATGAGGCCGTGCCAGTCGTGGATAATGGCTATCAACCTCAGTTTACACAAGAGCAAGAAGACTTTGAGCCCAAAATTGATTTAAGAAAAGAGTTCTCTGTGCTGGATAGTTTTACCCCTGTTGATGATTTGGTTGACAACGAGCCAGCTGACCCATTATTTATGCCATCATTTAGCGCGACTTCTGTTACAGCAGGTACCCCACAAAATAATATCGCTGAAGGGCTTGCTAGCTCACCATCAGTAACACAAACTTTTGGGCAGCCACAGCAGCCACAGCAGCCACAGCAGCCACAGCAGCCACAGCAGCCACAGCAGCCACAGCAGCCACAGCAGCCACAGCAAGATAGCTTATTCCACCCGTTCTTAGTGCGTAATGACCAACCATTACCAAAACCAACAACGCCAATGCCGTCTCTTGATTTGCTGGCAAGTCCGCCAGCACAAGAAGAGCCAGTGGATATGTTCAAACTAGAACAAACAGCAAGGTTGATTGAAGCAAGGCTTAATGATTACCGCGTTAAAGCTGAAGTGGTTGGTTTTTCTCCAGGCCCTGTCATTACTCGGTTTGAACTTGACCTCGCACCGGGAGTAAAAGCTGCACGGATATCCACATTGTCACGTGACCTTGCTCGTTCGTTATCAACCGTAGCCGTACGTGTTGTAGAAGTGATACCGGGTAAACCTTATGTAGGCCTCGAACTCCCTAATGAGAAACGGCAAACCGTTTACCTAAGTGAAGTCTTAGACTGCGATGATTTCCGCAAAAACCCATCTCCTCTCACTATTGTATTGGGTAAAGATATTGAAGGTGACCCTGTTGTTGCGGATTTAGCGAAAATGCCTCATTTACTCGTTGCGGGGACAACCGGCTCTGGTAAGTCGGTTGGGGTGAATGCAATGATCCTCAGTATCTTGTATAAAGCCAAACCCGAAGATGTTCGCTTTATCATGATTGACCCGAAAATGCTGGAGTTATCCATTTATGAAGGTATTCCGCATCTATTGACTGAAGTGGTTACTGACATGAAAGATGCGGCGAATGCCTTGCGCTGGTGCGTGAATGAAATGGAACGCCGTTATAAACTCATGTCTGCATTAGGGGTACGTAACCTAGCGGGTTATAACGACCGCATTAAAGCAGCAGAAGAAATGGGGCGGCCAATTCCTGATCCACATTGGAAACCCGGTGATAGCATGGATGTAGAACACCCAATGCTGAAAAAAGAACCTTACATTGTTGTCATGGTTGATGAATTTGCCGACTTAATGATGACAGCTGGTAAAAAAGTGGAAGAGTTAATTGCACGGTTGGCACAAAAAGCACGTGCCGCGGGTATTCATTTGGTATTGGCAACTCAACGGCCATCGGTTGATATTATTACTGGACTAATCAAAGCAAATATTCCAACGCGGATTGCATTTACGGTATCCAGTAAAATTGACTCGCGCACGATCCTTGACCAAGGCGGCGCTGAATCTTTACTAGGCATGGGGGATATGCTGTATTTACCACCAAACTCTTCAATTCCTGTGCGTGTACACGGTGCTTTTGTTCGTGACCAAGAGGTTCATGCAGTTGTAAATGATTGGAAAGCTCGCGGTAAACCACAATATATTGATAGCATCACGACCTGTAGTGACGATAGCGAAGGTGGTGGTTATGATAGCGGAGGTGAAGAGCTTGACCCACTGTTTGACCAGGCAGTTGAGTTTGTTGTTGAGAAACAACGCGTTTCCATTTCTGGGGTTCAACGCCAATTTAGGATAGGTTATAACCGTGCTGCAAGGATTGTTGAGCAAATGGAGCTCCAAGGTATTGTCAGTGAGCAAGGGCACAATGGTAACCGTGAAGTTCTTGCTCCTCCGTCAATGGGGCATTAATAATTTAGTGTGCTAATTGCTGGTTTAATTTAAGGGGTGTATAAAGACGTAACACCTCTTATGGTAATAATTTTAAGGTCTCTCATCGATGAAAAAAATGATGTTATTGGGTGCGTTAGCCCTGAGTTTACATATTGGCCAAGTATTGGCGGACGCAAGCCAAGACCTTCAAGAACGTTTGAATAAGGTCAATAGCTTCCAAGCTAGCTTCTCGCAAAAGGTGACGAGTCCTGAAGGGGATTTGGTTCAAGAAGGTGTTGGGGATTTATGGCTTGAGCGCCCAAATTTATTTAATTGGAACATGACATCACCTGATGAAAGCGTATTGGTGTCAGATGGTAAAGATTTGTGGTTTTATAACCCGTTCGTAGAACAAGTGACGGTGACTAATTTAGCAGATGCTACGCAGGATACGCCATTTCTACTAATTACACGTAACGACCCGAAAGATTGGAAACAGTACTCAATCATTCAGCAGGGAAATACGTTTGATTTAAAACCAAAACAAACTAATGGGACTTTAAAACGTTTCTCCATTACGGTTTCTCCCGAAGGGACGATTGAGCAGTTTTCAGCGGTTGAACAAGATGGCCAAACCAGTGCTTATCAATTAAAAGAGCAAAAAAATGGTCGCGTTGATGCGAGTAAATTCAAGTTTACAGTACCAAAAGGCGTCACTTTAGATGACCAGCGTTCAAATGCTAAATAAGCTTGATTAGAGAAAATATTAGCCAGCAGTATTCATACTTGCTGGTTAATATATAAGATATTTTAAGAAGTAAAAAAGAGGATATAGTGGGTAACCTGTCTCTTGATTTTTCGCAGAATGAATTTCAACCTTTAGCAGCAAGAATGCGGCCTGAAACCCTTGAACAGTATATTGGCCAAAAGCATTTATTGGCTGAGGGGAAACCGTTGCCACGTGCGATTAAAGCGGGTCATCTGCACTCCATGATTTTATGGGGGCCCCCTGGAACAGGCAAAACAACCCTTGCCGAAATTATTGGTAATTATGCGCAAGCCGATATTGAACGTATTTCAGCAGTTACTTCTGGTATTAAGGAAATTCGAGAATCCATCGAAAAAGCCCGGCAAAATCGCAGTGCGGGGCGGAGAACCATTTTATTTGTCGATGAGGTTCATCGTTTTAATAAAAGCCAGCAAGATGCATTTTTACCGCATATAGAAGATGGCACGATTACATTTATTGGTGCAACAACTGAAAACCCATCATTTGAATTAAATTCCGCGTTATTATCACGTGCTAGGGTGTATTTGCTTAAATCCCTTGAAGAAAATGATATTGAACAGGTCTTGTTACAAGCACTGGCAGATTCATCTCGTGGCCTTGGTGGGCAAAATATTGTTCTGCCTGATAACACGCGCAAAATGGTCGCTCAGTTGGTTAATGGGGATGCTAGGCGTTCATTAAATCTCCTGGAAATGATGGCAGATATGGCAGAGGCTGATAGCCAAGGGCAGCGTATTTTAACCGCTGATCTGTTAAAAGAAGTTAGCGGTGAACGTACTGCACGGTTTGATAACAAAGGCGACCGTTATTACGACTTAATCTCTGCTCTGCATAAGTCGATTAGAGGCTCAGCACCAGATGCTGCACTGTATTGGTTTGCAAGGATTATTACTGCGGGTGGTGACCCTCTGTATGTTGTCCGTCGGCTACTTGCAATTGCATCAGAAGATGTGGGTAATGCGGATCCTCGTGCGATGCAAGTCGCCATTTCAGCTTGGGATTGCTTCACGCGAGTGGGGCCAGCCGAAGGCGAGCGTGCAATTGCCCAAGCTATTGTTTATTTAGCTTGTGCGCCGAAAAGTAACGCGGTTTATACCGCCTATAAAGCAGCGATTAAAGATGCACAAATGCAACCAGACTACGATGTGCCAGAACATCTTCGAAATGCCCCAACTAAACTATTAAAAGAAATGGGTGCAGGGAAAGAATATCGTTATGCACATGATGAACCTAACGCATATGCTGCGGGAGAAAATTATTTTCCTGAACCTATGCAAACAACACGTTATTACTACCCTACGAAACGGGGCCAAGAAGGCAAGTTTGCTGAAAAATTAGACTGGTTAGCCCAACAGGATCAAATTAGCACCACAAAACGCTATCGCTAAACTAGGCAATGCGGTAAGGTTATATAGCGAAATACTTTACTTTATTTGTTGTGCTGGAATGCACCTCAAAAAGTATCATTAATTACTAACAATAATCACAGGATAAGCATGCTCGATCCCAATTTACTGCGTACGGAGCTAGACGCGGTTGCTGAAAAACTGGCTCGCAGGGGTTTTACCCTTGATGTGGAAAAGCTGCGTGAATTAGAAGAACGCCGCAAAGTTTTACAAGTTGAAACTGAAACCCTGCAAGCAGACCGTAACTCGCGATCGAAAACTATTGGTGCGGCGAAGGCACGTGGTGAAGATATCGAACCATTACGTCTGGAAGTTAACCAATTAGGCGAAAAATTGGATTCTGCAAAAGCAGAGCTAGATAAGCTGCAACAAGAAATCCGTGATATTGCCTTGAGTATCCCGAACATCCCTGATGACCAAGTACCTGATGGTAAAGATGATTCTGACAACGTTGAAGTTGCTCGTTGGGGTGAACCTCGCCAGTATGACTTCGAAGTTAAAGACCATGTTAGCCTTGGTGAGTTATCTGGTGGCTTAGACTTCCCTGCTGCGGTAAAACTGACAGGAGCACGTTTTGTTGTCATGAAAGGGCAAATTGCTCGCATGCATCGTGCCTTGGCTCAATTTATGCTTGACTTACATACTGAACAACATGGTTACCAAGAGTTGTATGTTCCATATTTAGTCAACCATGACACACTGTACGGAACTGGCCAATTACCAAAGTTTGGTGAAGATTTGTTCCATACTAAACCACTGGAAGAAGAAGCAGACAGCAGTACTTATGCGTTGATCCCAACCGCAGAAGTTCCAGTGACTAACTTGGTTCGTGATGAAATTTTAGATGAAGACTCACTTCCTCTGAAAATGACGGCACATACGCCTTGTTTCCGTTCTGAAGCAGGGTCTTATGGCCGTGATACACGCGGTTTGATCCGTATGCATCAGTTCGACAAAGTTGAGTTAGTACAAATCGTTCATCCAGAAAAATCTATGGATGCATTGGAAGAGCTGACTGGTCATGCAGAAAAAGTATTACAATTACTGAACTTGCCTTATCGTAAAGTGATTTTGTGCACCGGTGATATTGGTTTTGGTTCACGTAAAACCTATGACTTAGAAGTGTGGTTACCAGCGCAAAATACTTATCGTGAAATTTCATCTTGTTCAAACATGTGGGACTTCCAAGCGCGTCGTATGCAAGCGCGTTTCCGCGGTAAGAGTGATAAGAAAACACAACTTGTTCATACCCTGAATGGTTCTGGTTTAGCTGTTGGTCGTACATTGGTGGCGATTTTAGAAAACTACCAATTAGCTGATGGCCGTATTGAAATTCCAGAAGTATTGCGCCCATATATGAAAGGGCTAGAGTTCATCGGTTAATTTCCGTTACTCTTTCAAACATAAAGCGCGACTGACGACAGTCGCGTTTTTTTTGTGTAAATTTAAAGTGTTCTGGAAAAAGCATCCTCAGGTTAAACCTGATCCCCCCTCAATATTTTCCAAATAGCAGCATTCAATGCATGACATTAATCTACGGTAAAGTAAATTTATCGGAGTGATATTGATGGGTGTAATTATTGGTGTTTTCTTATTAGCAGGTATTGTAAAAGGGGTGATCGGGCTAGGCCTACCAACAATCGCGATGGGGTTATTAAGCACATCAATGGAGCCTGCTGCAGCTGCGAGCTTATTAATTATTCCATCGTTAATTACTAATATATGGCAATTATTGATTGGCCCACAATTTATGGCACTAATCAAACGGCTCAGTGGTTTTATTATTGGGGTCATGCTTGGCACATTATTCAGTTTTTTACCTTCTTTAACCTCGGCATCTCGTTGGACACTACCTACACTGGGTATCGTGCTTATTATCTATGGAATTTGGGGCTTAATTGCTAAAAAAACGCCATCTTTCGAGAAACATGAAACATGGCTTTCGCCAACAGTGGGTTATATTACAGGTGTAATTACAGCAGCTACAGGAGTATTTGTTATTCCAGCAGTTCCTTATTTGCAAACCTTAAAATTAAATAAAGATGAGCTTATTCAGGCTCTAGGGTTAGCATTTACCGCATCAACAGTTGCATTAGCCATCAAGTTATCCATTGACCATCAACAATATGATATTAATTGGAGTTTATCTGCCTTTGCCTTAATACCTGCTATTGGTGGAATGTATCTTGGTCAATATTTACGCAAGATTATTAGCGAGAAATTATTCCGTCGTTGCTTTTTTATTGGGTTAATCGGATTAGGGATTTACATGACGGCAAAATTAGCTTTCAGATGACCAGTTAATTAAAAAATGAATAAACTCGTTGGTATAATCAGGTAATTGGCTGAAATCTCGTGCGCAGATAACTAATTTTCGGCATGCCCAATCTTCGGTCAATTGCAGTATTTTACTAGTAGAAAATTGACTACGCTGTGCCGCTTGTTTGGGAATAATAGCAATGCCAATTCCATCGTTAACCCCTTGCATTACCGCATCTAGTGTTGGCATGCGTATCCGGTAGTTGAGCCGTTTGCCTTGTTGTTTAGCGTTATTATCAATATGTTTTTGTAATGGGGTATCTTCCATTAAACCAATAAATTCAGCATCAATAATATCAGAAAATAGAACGCTTTTTTGGCTTACCCAAAGGCTATCTTTATGGGCAAAAACGACTAATTCATCTGAGCTGAATGGACGAATATCCAGACCAGTGAGGTCAGTAGAATCTGCGATAATACCAATATCTGCAATTTTATTTTTGATGGCAGTGACGATATTAGCACTTGGCATTTCTTTCACGGATACAGACATAGTGGGTTGTTGTCGTAAATAAGCGCTAACACGGGCGGGTAAAAATTCCATTTGAGCTGAAGTATTACAAAGAATATTAATATGCCCACGCAGGTGTCGACTATATTTTCGCAGTTCATCTTGCATTAATTCAATTTGCTGCAAAATTGTTTTCGCATGCTCAATAAATGCATGACCTGCATTCGATAATGAAACCCCTTTCACTGAACGAATAAATATATCGATGTTTAATTCATTTTCTAACCCACGTATTCGTTCACTTGCAGATTGCAGTGTAAGATAAGTTAGTTTCGCTCCTTGGGTGATGCTTCCTGCATTGGCGACATTAACACACAGTTTTAAATCAGTGGTATCGAAATACATGGAAAACAACTCCAAATTATGAAAAGAAGAGGGAAATTATCATTTAAAGGAATATATGTGAATTTTTTCGGGATAGCAAAAAGGAAAGCAATTGCTTTCCTTTTTTTAGATTTAATGATTTAACAAAGTCGTCAAATCATTAGATTTTGGTTTATTTTACTTGTGAGAAAAACAGGCTGCGATAACTGCTGTAATAGCAAACATACATAATTGGCATAGAAACTAATAAACCTAAACCTAATGGGATAACTGAAATTATCATTAAGATTGATAAAACGATAAAGAACAGGATACCTGGTAGGAGGTTTTTCTTAACAGCTTGTAAGCTTGCTGAGATTGCAGCGCCAACAGTGAAATCATGGTTCATCACTAATGCAGGAGCAAACCAAGTTAAGGCTGTACCCACTAATGCTGCAATGGCCATTATGATGATTGCAAAGAAGAATGTACCTGAAGACGCAAGGATAGCCGCGTCAGATGGCGAACCGTATTGGTTGCTTTCCATCAGTAAACCGAACATTGCAGAACCACCGATAATAAATGCGATGATCATTCCTACTAAGTTAGCAGCAAAGTTGATGGCTCCAACGGCAAATAGGGTACCAAATTTATTTTGGAAGCCTGCAAATAATAAGCCGATTTCTGCTTGGCCTGTTTTACGTTGATTTTCACTGATAGCAATAATACCACCGATAAAAATAGGTGTAATAAAAGTAATCAGTAAGTTCAAGAATGGGATCATTGAAATGATAAAGATCACCGCAAACAGAACGATGTTAATTAGGATCCACATTCCCAGTTTTTCTTTAACGAGAGACCATGATTGGCTGATCCAGTTAACACCTTCACCTGCATCTACTGCGCGAGGTTCTGCGTGAAAAACGAATGTATCGGCTTGAGTTTGTGCGTTAATTGTAGGTGCAGGATTGTTATCTGCACTGAAGTTTTCATTATTCATGATAAAAAAGGAACCTGTTAGTCGTAGTGAATTAGCGATATATTATTATTAATAAGTTTTTTGAGCTTATACTCATTCTTGTAACTTATCGGCAGTAGTATGCAGATAAGTTAGCTTATTATAAAGCAGACTATTCTGGTAAGGTATTTTTGATTAAAATTTTCTTGTATAAAATATTTTCTATCGAAATAAGAAGGTTATCTATTCCTTAATGTACTGAATAAAATACGAATATTTAGTATATTTAGTGAAAAAAGCTATTTTTTGGTTCTATCAACAAGGTTAAATCGTCAATTAAATAATCACGATTCATAATAATTAAGTAAGATTTTATTTAATTTAAAAGCTAAATAAGTGATATTGGGTAAGCATCCAACGGCTTAATTTCTTTAAGTACAAACATACTTTGCATTTCTTTGATACCCGGTAACCGGCGAATAACCGTCATAGCAAAGTCGGCATAGGAGTCTAAATCATGGGATACAACCTGTAATAAAAAGTCAGTATCACCACCAATACTGTAGCAAGCGACGACATTTTCTAGCTCAGTCACTTCTTGTTCAAATTTTTGTGCTTCAGCCTCGCTATCACTATCAATAATGACGCGAACAAAAACCATCACACCTAAGCCAATCTTTTTACGATTGAGAATGGCGCGATATCCTTGAATAATATTTTCTTCTTCTAATTTTTTAACCCTTCGCCAACAGGGAGAGGCTGACATGCCTACTTTTTCGGCAAGCACTTGGTTAGTTATTCGAGCATCATCTTGTAGTAACTTTAGTATTTTTATTTCTGTCTTATCTATTGCCATAAATGAAAATCTCTATCTTAAAAATGCTTTAAATGGGATAAATTTACCTAAATCTTAGCGTGTAATGACTGAGTTAGAAAGCCTATTTCTTTCTTTAAATGCCATAATTATTGGGAAATTGAATACACATAAAATCATAGGGGACAGGAATGATATTTAATCCAGCTGAGCATCGTTGCGCTATCGTCGTTAATCAGGATTTATCTAACGGGTTGGCAATGAATGCCGCTAGTGTGATTGGCGTGAGTTTAGGAAATAAAGTTAACAATATAGTAGGGGAAGATTTGAACAGTGCGGATAATATCAATTATCCCGGTGTGATTTATGCGCCATTACCGATTTTAAAATCACCGGAGCAGTATATTAAAGAGATTGAAGTGGCTGCATTAAAGGTAAATGAAATATACATTATTCCTTTTAGCTTATTGGCACAATCGTGCCGGACTTATGATGAGTATCAGCAAAAATTATTAGAACACGAATATAAAAATATTCAGTTAGCTGGTATTGGGTTGGTAGGAAATAAAAAGGCGGTGACGCAGCTTATTGGCCACTTACCTTTGTTTAGATAAGAATAATGGCAGATAAAGCAGAGGCTCTATAAAGAGCCTCAAATTGGTTAGTACATTACTTTGTGACCATAACTTTCTAGAATACTTTTAACTCGTTCCATCACTTCTTTTGATGGTGGTCTAACGCCATCTAGTTTGTATTCTTCACCCATGGTTTCCCATTTGTGTTTACCGAGTTCGTGGTAGGGCAGTAATTCGATTTTTTCGATATTGCTCATATCTTTGGTAAATTCGCCCAGTAAATGTACTGAATGGTCATCATCACTCCAACCCGGCACGACAACATAGCGTACCCAAGTTTTCTGGTTGCGTTTGGCAAGGTAACGAGCAAATTCCAAAGTACGATGGTTAGAAACACCCACTAATTTTTGATGAATTTCATCATCGATTTGCTTTAAATCTAACATCACTAAGTCAGTGACATCCATCAGTTCATCAATCACTGGGTCGTAGCGGCGCACGAATCCATTGGTATCAAGGCAAGTATGAATATTTTCTTTTTTACAGGCACGGAACCAGTCACGTACAAATTCAGCTTGTAAGATAGCTTCTCCGCCTGAGGCGGTAACACCTCCGCCAGTCGCATTCATAAAGTGGCGATAGGTTACGGCTTCTTTCATTAATTCTTCAACGGTAACAATATTGCCACCGTGGGTATCCCAAGTATCGCGGTTATGGCAATACAGGCAGCGCATTAAGCAGCCTTGGAAAAATACAATAAAACGGATCCCAGGACCATCAACGGTTCCGCATGATTCAAACGAATGAATACGGCCGAGTGTGGTTGGGGTTTCTGTCACATTAGTCGTCGCTATTGTTTTGGTTTTAGTATCATCGATAGACATAGCAGGCACTCCAAAATATCCTTCATACCGCAAACTTTAGAGCAAAAATATCGTTGCTGGTATAGATAAAAAGCCCCCGTGAGGGGGCTCAGACTGCTGACAAACATATTATGTTTGGCGGCAAGTTTAATAGGTTTTGAAAATAAACTAGGAAAATCAATTTATTGATTTTCGGCTGATAACACAAAGCGGGAAAAACCACGTTTTTATCCCGCTTTGTCAACAACCTCAGACCCCGTAAAGCGGGGTCTTTAATTTACTTTATTTTAATGAGCTAATTATTACATTGTACTGGTGAAAGTACGAGTAATAACGTCTTGCTGTTGTTCTTTAGTCAGTGAGTTGAAACGTACAGCATAACCAGATACACGGATAGTCAGTTGTGGGTACTTCTCTGGGTTTTCCATTGCATCTAACAGCATTTCACGGTTCATAACGTTAACGTTCAGATGCTGGCCGCCTTCGATAGACGCTTCGTGGTGGAAGTAACCATCCATCAGACCCGCTAAGTTCGTTTTACGAACATCATCATCTTTACCTAACGCATTTGGTACGATAGAGAAAGTATAAGAAATACCATCTTTCGCGTAAGCAAATGGCAGTTTAGCAACAGAAGTCAGTGAAGCTACCGCACCTTTTTGGTCACGACCGTGCATTGGGTTTGCACCTGGTCCGAATGGTGCACCTGCACGACGGCCATCTGGTGTATTACCTGTTTTCTTACCATACACTACGTTAGAGGTGATGGTCAGGATTGACTGAGTTGGTACCGCGTTACGGTAAGTAGGCAGTTTCTGAATTTTCTTCATGAAACGTTCAACTAAGTCACACGCGATATCATCTACACGAGAGTCGTTGTTACCAAATTGTGGATATTCACCTTCGATTTCGAAGTCGATAGCGATACCGTCTTCATCACGAATTGGTTTAACTTTCGCATATTTGATTGCAGACAGTGAGTCAGCAGCAACAGATAGACCCGCAATACCACAAGCCATGGTGCGATAAACATCACGGTCATGTAACGCCATCAGCGAAGCTTCATAGCTGTATTTATCGTGCATGAAGTGGATGCAGTTCAGTGCAGTGACGTACTGAGTTGCTAACCAATCCATGAAGTGGTCCATTTGGTTCATCACAGTATCGAAATCTAAGATCTCGTCCATGATTGGTGCATGTTTAGGACCAACTTGCATTTTCAGTTTTTCATCAACACCACCGTTGATGGTATACAGCATGGTTTTCGCTAAGTTTGCGCGAGCACCGAAGAACTGCATTTGTTTACCAACAATCATTGGGCTGACGCAACATGCAATTGCGTAGTCATCGTTATTGAAGTCTGGACGCATCAGGTCATCATTTTCATACTGAACTGATGAGGTATCGATAGACACTTTAGCTGCGAATTTTTTGAAATTCATTGGCAGTTTTTCTGACCACAGGATAGTCATGTTTGGCTCAGGAGATGGGCCCATGGTATACAGTGTGTTCAGGAAACGGAATGTGCTTTTCGTTACCAGAGTACGGCCATCAAGGCCCATACCTGCTAATGATTCAGTTGCCCAGATTGGGTCACCAGAGAACAGCTCATCGTATTCAGGAGTACGTAAGAAACGTACCATACGCAGTTTCATGACTAAGTGGTCAATCAATTCTTGCGCTTGTTGTTCGGTGATTTTACCTGCTTCTAAGTCACGTTGGATATACACGTCTAAGAAGGTAGAAACACGACCAAATGACATTGCAGCACCGTTTTGTGATTTAACAGCGGCTAAGTAACCGAAGTAAGTCCACTGTACTGCTTCTTGTGCGTTTGTTGCTGGTGCAGAAATATCGTAACCGTATTTTGCAGCCATTTCTTTCATTTGACCCAATGCACGGTGCTGTTCAGCAATTTCTTCGCGCAGTTGGATAGTCATTTGTAGGTCTTCACCTTTTTCTAATCTTTCTTGCAAAGAGGTGAATTGGTTAAATTTGTCTTTCATCAGGAAATCAATACCGTACAGTGCAACACGACGGTAGTCACCGATGATACGACCACGACCATATGCATCAGGTAGACCAGTCAAGATACCTGATTTACGGCATTTTAAGATGTCTGGCGTGTAAACGTCGAAAACACCTTGGTTGTGAGTTTTACGGTATTCAGTGAAGATTTTTTTGATTTCTGGGTCTAAAGTACGGTCGTAAGCTTTGCATGAGCCTTCAACCATTTTGATACCACCGAATGGGATAAGACCACGTTTCAGAGGTGCGTCAGTTTGCAAGCCAACGACTTTTTCTAATTCTTTAGTAATGTAACCTGCATCATGAGAAGTGATGGTTGAAGCGACATCAGTGTCAAAATCAACTGGCGCATGAGTGCGGTTTTCGATTTTGATCCCTTCCATGACTTTATCCCACAACGTGTCAGTTGCTGGAGTAGAGCCTGCTAAGAAAGATTCATCACCTTCATATGGAGTGTAGTTTTTCTGGATGAAGTCACGTACGTTGACGTTATTCTGCCAGTCACCTTGGTTAAAACCTTGCCATGCTAAAGCGAATTTTTCATTTAACTCGGACATGATACTTTTACCTTTTAACAATGGATCTTTTAGGGATCTTAATAAATCTTTTCGTGTGTGTCAGTGGCTATTAATGTTTTTGGCCACTACGTAAATGCATAAACCAATAAATGAGGCCGACTAAAATCGCACCGCCAATAATATTTCCGATAGTGACTGGAATTAAGTTATCTGTAATAAAGTTACCAACCGTTAGGTGTGAAAATTGGTCAGGAGACATATTTATTTGAGACCAATATTCAGCGGGGGCGAACTCTTTAATCATAATGCCTAACGGGATCATGAACATGTTTGCGATACTATGCTCAAAACCGCTCGCTACGAACATCGCGACAGGTAACACTAGAACGACCAGTTTATCAGTTAAACTACGGCCGGAGTAACTCATCCAAACCGCAAGGCAAACCATTAAGTTTGCTAAAATTCCTAATGTAACCGCTTCAATAAAGGTATGGTGTAATTTATGGCTGGTGGTTTGTAATACATTTAACCCCCATTGACCATTGGCTGCGGTGTATTGTCCTGCAAACCAAATCAGTGCAACAAAGAATAACGCACCAATTAAGTTACCAATATAGACATTAAACCAGTTACGGAACATTTGCCCCCAAGTAATTCTTCCTGTGGCTTTTGAGACGATAGTGAGTACGGTGGAGGTGAAAAGATCTGCGCCACATACAACCACTAACATCAGACCTAAGGAGAAACAAATCCCGCCAATAAGTTTAGTGAAACCATAAGGCGCTTCAGCTGCCCCGGTTGTTGCTGTGATATAGAATACAAACGCGATAGAGATAAAAATACCGGCAGTGAATGCTGACAAGTAAGTAATTGCAGGATGTTTATTTGCCTTATAAAAAGAGGCATCATCTGCGACTTGCGCCATTACAGCAGGTGGCAATAAATTAAAAGGGTTGTCAGCTTTCATACCAACACTCTCTTACAAAGTTGATTAATTATAGCACGCAATAATAGTAACAAAGGGGTGAATTGATAAATTTGATATGGATCATGAACTCTCTAGAGAGAGCGGTGAAAATGGTTAGTAAATTGTTAAATTTGAATTTATCTTGTTGATATATAAGGTATAAATATTTTTTAAAATTTATTAAAAATTTTTATAAAGTCAGTTTTGAGCATTAAAATAAGTAAAAATATACGCGTAAATGTTAACTATTTAAGATGAATATGATCCTTTTGGCATATAATTTAACTTATGTTTGCATAATACCCTATTTAATTCGGGGGGATTCCGATATATATTCCTTAACCAAACCTTATTTCTGCAATATTTATCTAACAATAATGTAAATAATAAAAGATTCGTATAAATGAATCTACAAATGAAAGTGATATATGTTAACTAATCAAACAGCTTTTAATGTTATGGCTAGGTATAAAACTCAATATCTTCGAGTGTGTTCAATTCTTGCTCAATACGTTCACGACTTGCTAAAAGTGTTTTGATGACTTGGTTCACTTTGGATTCATCAATGCGGAAAGTTGGGATAGACACACTAATTGCAGCTATGATTTTATCCCGCTGACGCAATGCAACAGCATAGCAGGTCGTTTCTTCATTTATTTCTTTATTATCAACGGCATAATTATTTTCACGAACTGCGTTAAGCTGTAGGCGCAGTTCAGCCAAAGTTTGCACACTGTATTGGGTTAACGGGGTAAAACCTGAAGGATAAAGCTCGGAAATTTGTTGGTCACTGTAGTTAAAAATCATGGCCTTACCAAGTGCCGAGTAAATAGCAGGCAAACGAGTACCAATATTAGAGATTAATTGGACCTTTTGGGCTGATTGGACTTTATCAATGTATAGTACATCGGCACCGTCTAAAATCCCCATTTGACACACTTCATTGCATTCATCAACAATGTGTACCATTTCCCGATGAACCATTTTTAGCCAATAGGATTTTTCGAAAAATGAGCGGGAAAGGAGTGAGCAGGCGATACCTAAATAATACAGCTGGCTATTGTCATCATAATTAATATATCGATGTTCAACCAACGTTTTTAAGATAGGATAAATAGTCCCCTTTAAGATTTGTGTTTTATCAGAAAGTTGTGTCAAAGAAAGCCCAGTATTTTCAGCCGATAAAACTTGCAGTATTTCTAATACCCGAATTGTCGGCATGTGCCCCGTAGACATTAAACCACCTCACTGATTAATTTTGTCGCTATTCTAGGTTTAAAATACCACTATGTAAATCATCTCAGGAATACGTTTAATCTCAAATTGGTCATACCTGTTAATGGCTCAAGTCGCAATAAAGACGTGACTCTGTTCAAAATTTAGTAATAAAAAAATCATTTTTTAGCCAGCCTAATTGCTATTTCTTTTCTTTAAATTCTTTTTAATCAAATAATTATGTGAGATTTATATATAAATTGGATGAATTTGACTCAATCCATAATTCATGATTTCTTGTTTATTGTTTTTATTTATGAATGTGGTTTGTATATATGAACAATAATAGGTAAGGAGATTACCGGTATGGAAAGTCGTTATATCACTCCAGTAGTGACCATCTTTGATGACAAAGGTCGAGTGGATATAGAACAAAACATGCGTGTTTATGATTCATTGAAAGGCAAAGTCTCCGGTTTTGTCACAATGGGAAGCACGGGGGAATTTTTTGCGCTTAATATGCAGAGCTCAAAAACACTAATCGACCTATGTAGTCGTTACCCAAAGGAGGAAATGCGTGTTTATGCAGGAGCAAGCCGCCTTGATGTGCAAGAGTCGGTTGAATTGGCTAACTATGCATATGAAAAAGGAATCGATGGGGTGATGATCATTAGCCCATATTATTTTCCGCTGGATGATGAAGGTGTTTTCCGTTTTTACAGCACGATAGCAGCCAAAACATCTGCTAACATTTTCATTTATAACTTCCCTGAACGAACAGGTTATTCTGTCTCTCCAGATGTTTGCCTACGTTTAGCGGATAAATATCCCAATATCATCGGGTTGAAAGATACCATTCCTGACACGACTCATACCGCCCAAGTGATTGAAACGGTGAAAACCCGCTTACCTCATTTTGAGGTATATGCAGGTTACGATAATAACTTTGCTCATGTGGTTTTATCGGGGGGAAATGGTTGCATTGGTGGGCTTTCAAATATTGTTCCACAGTTTTTTGCATCGTGGATGCAGGCGTTTATCCAGGGTGATTTAGCATTAGTGGCAAAACACCAACAACGAGTAGACCAATTGATGGCTATATATGGTGTCAATGCTCCATTTATCCCAACCTTTAAAAAAGCATTGCAGCTAAAAGGTGTGGTTAATTCAGACTATTGTACAGCGCCATTTATTGGCTTGAACAATATACAGATTGAGCAACTTCAGCAGTTATTAACCCTTGCTGATTCACCGCTCTGACCTTTCCTGAATCAAACACAATAGAACATCTTACCAACAGGGAAAAATATCATGGCGACAACGAAAGCTTATAACAATCCTGTTTTAAATTCTGCGATAGCCAAATCGTGGAAACGTTTAGTACCTCTGATGTTTATTTTGTATTTTGTTGCATTTATTGACCGTGTGAATGTCGGTTTTGCTAAAGATGCGATGCAAGTCGACATTGGTTTATCCGATTCTGCTTTTGCATTCGGCGCAGGGATTTTCTTTGCTGCTTATGCATTGTTTGGCATCCCTGCAAACCTGATTTTAAACAAAATAGGGGCGCAAAAATGGCTAAGTATTACGACAGTTATCTGGGGCGTTCTGTCTGCAATGACAGGTTTTGTCACCAATGAGACGCAATTTATTATTTTACGTTTCTTATTGGGGTTGGGGGAAGCCGGTTTTTATCCAGGTATTCTATTATTAGCTTCCATTTATTTCCCCAATAATGTACGCGGGTCTGTAATTGGAATCTTTGTTTTAGGCGTACCTTTGGCGTTGACACTGGGCTCGCCATTATCCGGCGCGTTACTGGAATTGCATGGTTGGTTAGGTCGGCCGGGCTGGTTCTGGATGTTTGTCATTGAAGGCCTTCCCGCTGTTGTGATTGGTATTTTTGCCTTCTTTTATTTGGATGATAGCCCTGAAAAAGCCCGTTTTTTAACCGAAGAAGAGAAAAAAGCCCTAACTGAACAATTAGCTAAAGAAAATGCAAAAACTGAAACCACATCAGTATTATCTGCACTAAAAAATATCAAAGTTTGGCACCTTGCACTGATTTACGGCACGATCCAAATTTCAGTATACGGTTTGATGTTCTTTCTGCCTTCCCAAGTTGCGTCCTTAATGGGGGAAAGCTTAGGTTTTAAACAATCCTTAGTTGCGGCAATACCTTGGGCTTGTTCTGCATTTGGAGTGTATTACATTCCTCGTTTTGCCGACCGTCATCCAACTCGTCGTATCGAAATCTCAGTTCTGTGTATGTTAGCCGCAGCATTAGGTTTGGCATTGTCAGCATTTGCGAGCCCTGTTTTTGCTATTGCGGCGTTATGTTTAAGCGCTGTTGGTTTTTTATCCGTTCAACCGGTGTTTTGGACGTTTCCACCTCAGTTATTAAGTGGTCCTGCATTAGCAGCAGGAATTGGTTTCTGTACCACCATGGGGGCATTCTGTTCATTCCTCGCACCAATCATTCGCGTGGAAGTCGATAAAATGATGAATAGCAATACCGCAGGTATCGTGACATTAGCGGTGATCACCGTCGGTTGTGCCATTTTAATCGCATTACTTAAAAAAAACACTCATAACAACAACCTCAAAGCATTGTCATCTAACTAATGACAATTTTTAGGAAGGTGTGACATGCAAAAAATTCTCAAAATTGATGAGAGCGACAACTTAATTGTTGCTTTGAAAGACCTGCAAGCAGGCGATATCTACCACTGGGGAAGTGAAGAAGTGACCCTAGTGACCGATGTGAAAGCAAAACACAAGTTCGCCATGGAAGCGATACCCGTTGATGGTATTGTTTCGATGTATGGTACTGCAGTGGGAAAAGCCACAAAGCCAATCGCAAAAGGTGAAGTTATCACAGTCGATAATATTCGCCACTATGCAGCTCCGGTTTCTTTAGAGCAAGATGCGCCATATGAGTGGAATGCGCCAGATGTATCGGCATATCAAGGACGTACATTTAAAGGCTATATACGTGAAGATGGGCGAGTGGGAACTGCAAACTATTGGTTAATCTTTCCATTAGTATTTTGTGAAAACCGCAATGTAACAAAGCTCACTGATGCCTTAAATGAGGCATTAGGTTATACCAATAATAGTTTGAAAAACTTTGCGTTAGATTTAACCGCAGGCGAGCAAAGGGAAGGCGCAAAACCTAAATTATTCCCACATATAGAAGGTGTGCGTTGCATTACGGTCACGAGTGGTTGTGGTGGGGCGACTTCTGACAGTAAAACGATGTGTGATGTGCTTGCTGCCTATGCAGATCACCCTAATGTGATTGGTATTACGGTGTTTAGTTTGGGCTGCGAAAAAGCACAGCGCAAAATGTTTAAAGAGTCACTTGCTGCTCGAAACTCCAATTTTAATAAGCCTGCACTTTACTTCCGCCAGCAAGAATGGAATAGCGAAGAAGAAATGATGCAAACCGCTTTGAAGCAAACTTATGAGTGCATGAAGGCTGTCGAACCACAGTCCCGTGTGGATGTTCCGTTGTTTCATTTAAAACTCGGTGTGAAATGTGGCGCTTCTGACGGTTTTTCTGGTATTTCGGGTAATCCTGCGATGGGGCTAGTTTCTGATTGGTTAGTGACCTTGGGGGGCGCATCAGGTTTAGCTGAATTCCCTGAATTGTGTGGTGCAGAAGGGGATATGGTGAAACGGTGCGTGTCTTTTGAGGATAAGAGAAAATTCTTAGACTTGATGGAGCGTTATGAAAAGACAGCAAATTTCTTTAATACTACGATTGCCGATAACCCGAGTCCCGGTAATATTGCAGATGGATTAATAACAGATGCAATTAAATCGACGGGAGCGGCTAAAAAAGGCGGAACGTCGCCGATTAGTGCGGTGTGTGACTATGCGGAGCCTATGCCTGACAGCGGGTTATCATTAGTTTGCACGCCGGGTAATGATGTTGATGCGGTTACCGGCCTTGTTGCTGCGGGGTGTAATGTGGTTATTTTTTCAACAGGACTTGGAACTCCTACAGGGAACCCGATTGTGCCAGTTTTAAAAATATCGACTAATAGTGCCATTGCAGAGCGTCTGTCAGACATAATTGATTATGATTGCGGGCCAATTATTGATGGGGTTCCACTACCAACAATTAGTAAAGGGTTATTTGAACGGGTGATTGAAACGGCAAGCGGTGACTATCAGGTTCAAGCGGACCGATTAGAACAGTTTGATTTCTTATTATGGAAACGTTCATTGGATTTATAATTAATATAAACCAATAAATTGTGAAAATGTTGACGGGGCAAGTTCCCCGTCAACGATTTAATTCACATTATGCATTATCACGCTTTGCTTTTTGCAGCTTTTCATAAGCAGCCAGCAAGGCTTGATGCGCAGGAAGTGCTTTAAGTTCTTCGTCAATAGACCACAAGCCATAGAAGCATGATTCCCCAGCGATAGCGGCTGATGCAGCATTTACTGCCTCTTGACCATACATACGTACAAAGGCGTTGTAGTATTGTGCAGGATCACGTTCTTCTTCTTGGGATAACAACAACAGGGTTTGCAAGCAACGATAATAATTTGCACGCTCAGCAGTAAATACCGAGCTATTGAAGTCTTGTGTCCATTCAACCCAAGCAAGTGCTTGCTCGAGATCACCACCAGCCAGTGCCAACATGGATTTTAGTTCGCCAATACGCAGGTTACTCCACCCATTGTCTTTACCTACAGCCAACCCAAGTAATTCACGAACACGGGTAAAATCATCTAAACCGTCATCATCTAATTGCTCGATAAGTGCAAGATAATCTTGTTTTTCCCATTGGCTATCAGGTAGGTTGATAATCGTGTCACGTAAATAAGCGCCCATCGCGTTATTGGCGATATGTAAGTCTTCTACTGGGTAAATATCAGACATACCTGGGACTAAAATACGGCAAGCGTAGACACCCAAATGGTTATAATCTGCAATATAGACTTCAGCATCTAATGTATTGAAAATACTAATAAGCGTTGCAAATTCTTCTTGAGTTGTGCCTTTAAAGCTCCAATCTGCAAAGGCATAATCGGCATCATCTTTAAATAAATCCCAGCTAATTAAACCGCTTGAATCAATAAAGTGAGTTTCAAGGTTTGTGTGTTCAGCCACTTCTTCGTCATCAAAGGTCGGTGCATTAAATACATCGAGGTCTTTTAAGCCACGGCCTTGTAGCAATTCGGTGACTGTACGTTCAAGGGCAACACCAAAGTCAGGATGAGCACCAAATGAGGCAAAACAAGTCCCGTTCTGTGGATTGAACAAAACCACACAAATTACAGGGTATTGGCCGCCTAGTGATGCGTCATAACAGAAAATTGGAAAACCTTCTTTTTCTAAGGTTTCAACGGCTTCAACTACCGCAGGATAACGAGCCATGACGTCAGCAGGGATAGCCGGTAAGCTAATACTTTCAGCAATGATTTTATTTTTAACAAAGCGTTCAAAGACTTCGGAAAGGCCTTGTACACGCGCTTCGTTGGCGGTATTTCCCGCAGACATTCCGTTGGAAACATATAGGTTGCCAACGATATTCATTGGAATATATACGGTTTGATTGTCTGATTGGCGGGTAAATGGCAGGGCGCAGATACCACGTTCTTCATTGCCGGATTGTAAGTCAATTAATTGGCTGGCGGCTAAGGCGTTATCGGGGTCATAAAATTTAATCAAACGATTGTCTAATAACCCTTCAGGTAAACTATCATCTTCGGTTAGTGGAAACCATTTTTCATTAGGGTAATGAACAAAATCCCCTTCAGCGATAGATTTACCAAGGTAAAAGTCCGCAAAGAAGTAATTCGTTGATAAACGCTCAAAATACTCACCAAGCGCTGAGGCTAATGCGGCTTTTTTGCTCGCTCCTTTACCATTAGTAAAGCAAAGAGGGCACGCTTTATCGCGGATATGTACAGACCAAACGTTGGGTACAGGGTTTAACCAAGAGGCTTCTTCAATATCAAACCCTAATTTCTTTAATTTGGTTTGAAATGCATCGATGGAATCTTCAAGAGCGGCATCTTTGCCGGGAATAAAAGTTTGGCTCATTGTCAGTCACTTGTGAATAGAGTGTTTCAAACGGCCTATGATACGGATTTTTGTCGCAAGCCTCACGCTTTTTATTTATTCACAGATAAATCATCTTAAAATTCATTATTTATCCTAAAATAATTGTATAGGTCACATAAAATTCAGCATAATTTCACATAATAACTGAAGTTTATTAATGAAAGGAAAATAGGATGAAAAACAGAAATAAAGCGCTTTTGGCGACATTGGTTTCACTGTTTGCCGTATCCGCTATCGCTCAACCTAATATTACAGTATTGGCGACAGGGGGAACGATAGCAGGTGGCGGTGATTCAGCCACATCTTCCAGTTATCAAGCGGGTAAAGTAGGGATTGATGCTTTAATTAATGCAGTGCCAGAAACCAAAAAAATTGCCAATTTAAGTGGTGAGCAATTGGTGAATATTGGCTCACAAGATATGAATGACCAAGTCTGGCTGAGCCTCGCGAAAAAAATTAACCAAGATTGCGATAAAACAGATGGTTTTGTAATCACTCATGGTACTGATACTTTAGAAGAAACGGCATTTTTCCTTGATTTAACCACGCAATGTAAAAAGCCAATTGTTTTGGTTGGTGCAATGCGTCCTTCAACAGCTTTGGGCGCTGATGGTCCTTTGAACCTGTATAATGCAGTAGTTTTAGCGACGGATAAGTCTGCTGGAGAGCGCGGTGTTCTGATGGCAATGAACGATAAAGTCGTGCAAGGCCGTAATGTGATGAAAATGAGCACCACTGAAGTACAGGCATTTGATGCAGTTAATGGTGGGGCAGAAGGTTTTATTCATGATGGTAAAGTCACTTATTTCCAAGCAGCGCAACCTCGTGGTGACAAAGCGGCATTCGATGTCAGTAAACTCGAAAAGCTCCCTGCGGTAGGCATTGTTTACAATTATGCCAATGCATCAGCGGCTCCGGTGAAAGCTTTGAGAGAAGAAGGGGTTGAAGGGGTTGTAAGCGCAGGTGTGGGTAACGGTAATATGTATAAAGCGGTATTTGACGCTTTAGCAAAAGCAGCGAAAGAAGACGTGGTTGTCGTTCGTTCAAGTCGTGTACCAACAGGTTATACGACAAGAAATGCCGAAGTGGATGATAACTTATATGGTTTTGTTGCTTCAGAAAGGTTGAACCCGCAAAAAGCGCGTGTATTGCTTCAGTTAGCCTTAACTCAGACTAAAGATCCTCAGCAAATTCAGGCATTATTCGAAAAATATTAATTATCAAAACAAGTGTTAATTTAATACAGCGGGGTGCAGTAGCCTGTACCCCGTTAGCTTTATTGTTTGTTAAGAAATTTTATACTTACGTATGTTATTTTTCAGTACAACAACATTTATCCTAATTATTTGACTCAGTAATCTGAGCTTTTTTAAGGCAATTAGGTCAATGTGGTGATAGAACTTTGAGAATTCCTACAAAATAGGAAAAATTAAGGTACAAACAGTTAATTTATTGATTTTATCTTGAACCCTTTCTTATGTGTATTCTCTATATATTTTTTATATTTATCAATTTATTACATTTTATTTTTAGCAAGGTCATCACTGGTGATAATGGCAATTAATTAAAATTAATGTGTCGTTGATCATATTTTGGCAACAAAGCCTGTATCTGTGTTGATAATTCGCGTTGCAAAAAATAGGCTAAATACATCGCAAGAGGCATAACTCATTGTGAATATTTAGATTTAAATGGAAAGTTAAATCGTATTTCGGCCGAAAAATAAAATTAAAAAATATTAGAGGAATACAAGAATGGTTAATAAAAATGTCAATACTGGCAGGAAATTGCTCGTCTTAAAAATCGCAATAGCGATGCTGCCTATTGGTTACCAGCCAATCATGCATGCGGAGCAATTTCTTGAAGATTCAAAACTTACTGGTGGCCTTTACTACTGGCAACGAGATCGTTCACGTAAAGATTTAGACCCTAATAGTGATAAATATAAAAAGTATGCGGATAATCTTAAACACTCAACGTTTAATGCCAGCCTAGATTTCTCATCAGGCTATTTTCAGGACATTATTGGGCTTGATTTAGCGGGTTTTACAGCTATTGAGCTATCGAACAGTGGGCCTGCTGCACCAAATGAAATCGGTTTTAGTGACGCAAAATCACGTTGGGATGAAAAATGGACAGGGGATCGTAGTGGTGTGACTTTTTATAAAGCGGCTGCAAAATTGAAATATGGCCCTTTCTGGGGGAGAGGCGGCTATATTCAACCAACGGGGCAAACGCTATTAGCATCCCATTGGAGTTATATGCCTGGAACATACCGTGGATTAGAGGTGGGCGGGGTGTTTGATTTTGAGCAAAATGGTGAACTCAGCATGTCCTATATGTGGACCGACCGCTATAAAGCACCTTGGTACCGCAGTATGTATGATTTTCGTGAAGCGGATGGTAAAACTGGGATCAGCTATTTACAATCAATTGGTTTCAAATATGACTTTAAAAACAACTTAGTTCTTGAAGGGGCATATGGGCAAGCAAAAAGCTATATGGACCAATATTTTGCCAAGGTTTCCTATGCTGTTCCTGTTGTAGACCGTGATTTACGTATGTCTTATCAATTTTATGGAGCAAAAGACAAGGTTTCAGACGGCGGAGTTAATGATGTTTATGACGGTTTAGCTTGGTTGCAAGCGATGACATTAGGTTACACCTACGATGAATTTGATTTTAAATTAGAGGGAACCTATGTAAAAGCTAAAGGTAATCAAGGTTATTTCCTACAGCGTATGACCCCTGGTTGGGCAACATCAAATGGCCGCATGGATATCTGGTGGGATGGCCGTTCAGACTGGAATGCTAATAATGAAAAAGCCGTTATGGCTGGTGTTATGTATGATTTAAAAAATTGGGATTTAGCTGGATGGAAAGTTGGAACCTCATATATTTATGGTTGGGATGCTAAACCAAGTACGAATAGCCAATATGCTCAAGATGTACGCTTAAAAGAAAGTGCATGGAACTTTGATATTTTATATACCGTGCAGTCAGGTAGAGCAAAAGATACGCTATTTAAGCTACATTTTACCAAATATGATAATCATACAGATATTCCGAGTTATGGTGGTGGTTATGGAAATATTTTCCAAGATGAAAAAGATATTAAGTTTATGGTAATGATGCCATTTACTGTATTCTAGAGTAGAAAATATTTTAGTAACAAATGACTGCTATAGGGGAACTATGGCAGTCATTTGCCTATATAGGAAAGAGGTTTGTTATATATTTTAATATTAATGAGATGTTTTAATAGGTGTAAATACTGATATAAAAATTGAAAATAAGGTGGGTATATTCACCTTATTTTTATGGTGACTACAAAGAAGCGTTATTTACACTTTCATTGGGTATGATAGCGTCTTGTTTTAACTTATCTTTTAATATGGTAACTTTTTCCGATTGATGAGGAGGATTTTTAATTTGAGCATGGCCAGATAAAACCCCTCCTTTTTTAATTGATAAGCTACTGTAATGGATAGTACCGTGGATTTCGCCATTATTTTCAATACAAATAGTATCAGATAAGCACTCACCTTCAATACGCCCATTAACTACCAGTTCTTTACAGGTGATATTTCCCGTGACTTGGCCGTTTAACATGACTTTAACAGTATTATCTTTTCCTGTTATATTTCCAATGACTTTTCCATAGATATGTACTTGCTCATTAGAGGTAATATTCCCTTCAAAAATAACGTCCCTAGAGATAACCGTATTCGATTTTTCTTCACTAATAGTAGGCGTTGATAGTGTAATTTGTTCTTCTATCTTTGCAGTCACTTCAGGCTCATTACTTATAGAAGGGGGCGTCGATGTAGGCGTGGGCTTGTTTTGTCTTTTGGTGAACATTTTACTTACCTTTTTTTGATTGAAGTATAAGATCAAGAATAGCACTGATAATACGAACGAAAATAAGGTGATAGATAAATAGCTAAAAAACCACCCTATTAAAGTAAGAAACCAGAAGAAAAAACTTGTGTTGAGAAAAAGATATGTTTTTTTCATCAGATAATCTCTTACAAATTACTAAAATACGTAATTAGTTTAGTCAATAAATGTAATTGTGCATTTAAAGTGTATTTTAACTTTATGGCTACATTTGAATCATCAACTTTCTAAATTATAGTTAAAATAATAGAAAGGAAATAAAATAATTTTTATATAGTATGAAAAATTAGAAAACATCTATAATGTTATTTATATATCACTTTGATATATAAGTATAATTCTAGATGATAGAATATATTCATCAGTGAAATAATATAAGGGTTTTGATTTGAATTGCAACTATTATAGTTTCTAGGAAAATTTTTTATTAACTAAAAATTGTAGTGATAAATAGTTAAATTTAAGTTATTCATCATAAATTATCACTAATTGAGTGAAAAAAATATGGATATTTAAAATAAAAAACCCTGATAAAGTTTATTATCAGGGTTTTGGTATTTTTAACCATTACGTTTTATCAGCGATGGTTGAATACTATTACTCTTTTGCTTCGTGTGCGTCAGCATTATCACGGCAATCACCATCTGCGCAATGACCATATAGATATAAACTATGGTTAGATAGTTTAATGCCATGGCGAGCAGCGATATTTTTTTGGCGAGTTTCAATGGATTCGTCAGTAAACTCAATCACTTTTCCACAATCTAAACAGATTAAATGATCATGGTGATGTTGCTGAGTTAACTCGAATACAGATTTACCACCCTCGAAGTTGTGACGGGTTACGATACCTGCATCATCAAATTGGTTTAACACGCGGTATACGGTTGCTAACCCGATCTCTTCGCCCATATCGATCAGCTTTTTATAGAGATCTTCCGCACTGACGTGGTGGCACTCAGGCTCTTGAAGTACTTCCAAAATTTTTAATCTTGGAAGAGTGACTTTGAGTCCAGCATTTTTCAATGCTTTGTTGTTGTCTGTCATGCGGGTTTGTCCTGTATCTTAAATCATAAATTTAACAATAATGAGACATTTTTAACATCAATACAGTTGTCTTCTAAACTGATTTACAATTATAGGCATGGAAAATAAAAATAGAAACCATGCATTGTCTCATTATTTTGATAATCTCTTGAGAACCTATCCTATTAGGATACCTTATCGGTTATTTTAGATTACGCCACTGGCTTAAGTGATTCATTTTGTACAAGACAGTGGTGCAATCTATGGGTAAGGTTTCTTTATATGACCTATTAGCCTAAAATTTCAGCTAAAGACATTTCTTCAGAGATTTGTTTTACCCATGCATCAACACGTTCATCAGTTAGCTCAGGTTGACGATCTTCATCAATAGCTAAACCAATAAAGTGGTTGTCATCTGCCATACCTTTGGATACTTCAAAGTGATAACCTTCTGTTGGCCAATGACCAACAATAACAGCACCACGAGGCTCAATAATATCGCGGATCGTACCCATAGCATCACAGAAATATTCAGCGTAGTCTTCCTGGTCTCCACAACCAAATAAGGCGACAAGTTTACCTTCGAAATCAATTTCTTCGAGAGTAGGGAAGAAATCATCCCAATCACATTGAGCTTCACCATAATACCAAGTTGGAATACCGAGAAGTAGAATATCAAAAGCTTCAATATCTTCTTTACTGCATTTTGCGATATCGTGAACTTCTGCTACATCTTTGCCCAATCTTTCTTGGATCATTTTGGCAATATTTTCTGTGTTACCTGTGTCACTTCCGAAGAAAATGCCTATGACTGCCATAAAGTGATTAACCTCTTGTTTTTCTAAGAGGACTAGAAGTGAAAATTCGCCTTCTAGAGCCCACTTAGAACGAAAATAGATAGAATATTACGCCTTATTCTGGCGAAAAAATGATGCTAAGTCTGTCAAATTTGTGTGATTTATCAAGATAACGTTATTTGAGTATTGATGTGTTAACATGCTCAAGTTGTGACATCAAAATTTCTTCGATCAATTCACTACGGCTTATATTTTTATCTTCAGCTAACTGATTCAATATCACGACAGCTTCTTCGTTCAGTTTCAATTCAACTCTACGCAATCCTTTCACTTTATCTCGTTTCAGTTGGTTGCGTTTGTTGATCCTCAGTTGTTCATCCCGTGATAGCGGGCTTGTTTTAGGTCGCCCAGGCCTTCGTTCCTCAGCGAACAAATCTAGTGTAGTTCGATCCGTTTGTTCTTTTGCCATGTCTATAACTGCTAAAAGGGTGTGCCAGTAATTCAGCGCGCCATGATACCCTAGCTAATCCCCTTGTGCTATAGCTTCATCTACGATGATTTGGTTTAATCGGTTGTAAAATGAGCGCTTTTAGTAAAAAAGCACCACTCGCTATAGGTGTGATGCTTTTTTATCCGTGTTATTGCGTTTGTTGGCGCCATAAATTGGCGTATAAGCCATTTGATTTGAGCAAGTTTTCGTGTGTATCCATTTCGTGTACTTCTCCTTGGCAAATAACACATATCCTATCAGCATGCATAATCGTGTTGAGTCGGTGAGCAATACTAATGACTGTTCTTCCTTGCGTAATTAAAGGCATATTTTCCATAATGGCAGCTTCTGACTCGTAATCGAGCGCAGAAGTGGCTTCATCGAGAATTAAAATGTCTGGTTCGGTGAGTAAAGCGCGCGCAAGTGCAATTCTTTGACGTTGACCACCTGAAAGGTTCAAGCCTTTTTCTGATAAGGGATAATTAAAATTATCAGGCAATGCCATAATAAAGTCATATGCTCCAGCTAATTTTGCTGCGTGAATAACTTGTTCGTTAGTCGCTTGCGGGTGGCTTAAACGGATATTCTCTGCGATAGAACCGACGAATAAAGTGCTTTCTTGTAATACAACGCTCATTTTTCGGCGTAATGACACAGTATCTGCGACAGCTAAATCCATGCCATCAACAATAACTTGCCCATGTTGTGGTACATAAAGTCGTTGTAATAATTTCGTTAAGGTGCTTTTTCCAGAACCAGAAGGGCCAGTAATCCCAATAAATTCACCAGAATTAACCATTAATGACAAATTATTGATAACTTCAGGCGTATCAGGTTGATAACGAAATCGGATGTTTTGAAACTCTATTTTTCCGTGAATATTTGAAGTGTTTGCAATCCCTTTACGTTCATTTTCTACAGGTTCATCAAGAATATCTCCCACCCGACGCAATGAAATGATGGTATGTTGGAAATCTTGCCAAACTTGAGCAAATCGCAATACAGGTTGTGTAACATGCGCGCTTAGCATATTAAATGCCACTAATTCGCCAGGAGAAATCCCACCGTTTAATACCTCCTTGACACCAACCCACAAAAGAATTGCGGTAGTTATTTTACTCACAAGTGTCATTAACTGAGAGGCAACTTCACTGCGCATTGATACTTTAAAGCTTTGAGTTAGCTGCTTGCTAAATATTTTTTTCCAGCGTTGATTAAAGTATTTTTCTGTTGCTGTCGTTTTTATGGTTTCAATCCCAGTAATACTTTCGGTGAGAAAAGTGAGACCATTTTCATCGGCTTGGTAAGATTTTTGAGTTTGTTGGCGAATGATTGGGCCTAAAACCATCCATAAAACAAAAAATACCCCCATAGAGCCCAATAAAATCCAAGCCATCAAACTACTATAGGAAAATAAAACCGCGACAAAAAGGATAACAAAGATAAAGTCAATGAATAGCATCAGTGTCGAGCCCGTTAAAAACTGCCTTATATGAGCTAATTCACGGATCCTTGCGATAATTTTCCCTGTTGGCCTTAGCTTAAAATAATTTAAAGGTAAGGCCATTAAATGGCGATAAATTTTCCCTGATAATTCAGCGCTTATCTGGCTACTACTATGACTAAAAATCTTATTACGAATAAAACCATATATCGGCTCTGCAACAGCAATGGCAAAAATCGCCAATGCAATAACGTGTAAATTTGAGAGACTGCGGCCAACTAACACTTTGTCGATTAAATTTTGAAACAACAGTGGGTTAATTAAGGCGAAAAGCTGAATAATGGCAGAGAGAATAAAAATATTTCGTAATTTAACATGTTGTCGCAAAATAGAGGGAATAAACCAGCTAAAACCAAAGGTCTTTTTTTGCTCCGGCTCTAATTGCTCCTTAATGAGTAATACGTCAAATTTAGCTTGTTGATGCCCAATCGAATTATAAATAGGTTCTCGTTCATCATTAGTTGGGTTAATGAGTACCAATTCATTTTCTTGGCTAATCACTTGCCAGAAACCATTTATATAGATTAAAGCGGGCAAAGGTAGCGTACTTAATTGTGTATATTGTGCTGCAATAAGCTCGGTTTCATACCCCAATGTCTGTGCGCATTCTCTAATTTCCCACTCAGTAGGGGATAAAGTTTGCATGCCAATAGCATGTCTTAGTTGGTCAGATGAAACATTGTTTTGATAATATTTAGCCACCCAAACTAAGGCATCCAAGCCATGATTATTTAACTGTTCCATCGATTATTTTTCTCTCATCGCGTTTGAGGTGTATTCATTGATTGGGCTAAGTAAGTAATCAATAATACGGCGTTTATCCGTTTTTATTTCTGCCACAATGGATAAACCGGGTGTCAACTCAATAGACTCACCATCAACTAATAGTTCTTTTTGCTTAAGACCTATTTGCCCTAAGAACACTAACCCAAGATTTTCATCGAGAGTACTGTCACGAGAGACGGAAATCACTTCCCCTTCAACTGTGCCATAACGAGTGTAAGGGAAAGCATCTATTTTCACCTCTGCTCTTAACCCTTCATGGATGAAACCAATATCTTTATTTAAGATTTTAATTTCAGCTAGTTGAACATGATTATTAGGTACTATAGCCATTAACTGCTGTGCGGGTTGTAACACTGCACCTATAGTGTGTGTAGCAAGTTGTTGTATCGTGCCATCAACGGGAGCCCGTATGATTTCTAATTGGTTTCTTTCTTTATTTTTTAATAGTTCTTGCTCAAGGGAAGCCCGCTTAAAGTCAGCTTGTTTGTATTTTTCATCCCACTCTTGGTTTTTTTGGACTTTAATTCTGTCTACCTTTTCATTTAAGGCTTGATACTGGCTTTTCAGAATGGAAAGCTCAGATAATTTGGTGACTTTTTCTTTTTTAGCGATTAATAGTTCTCGCTCTTGTTCTAAAAATTCCTTCTGGCTGATCAACTGCTTTTTAGTTAACGAATGGTGTGCATCGAGACGCTTTTTGATGTTTACGATGAGGGAATTGATAGTGAGTAATTCGTCTTTTCTAGCTTGCTGATTGACAGTATTTAATTGAATTTCATTATTAAGTTCATTAATTAATGAATCAAATTCTATTTTTTGTGTTTGATAGCTAGCCCGTGTATTGTTTTGTTCTAGTTCAGTTAATTGGTTAAATAAAGGTAATTGCTCAATAGGCTGTTGTGAAATCAATGCTTGATAAATTAATATTTCGGCTACATGGAAGTTATGTTGGTAATTTAAACTCAGGATATCTTGGTCAACACCTAATACATTGACAGTTATTAAAGGATCCCCTTGTTTTACTACTTGCCCATCAGTGACATGAATATGTTCTAAACGACTTAATTCAAACGCTTGAATTAACTGTGTTCGTCCTGAAACAATAAGTTTACCTTGCGTGGTTGCTTGAATATCCAACTTACCAAAAAATGACCAAGTCACAGCAAGAAAAACGCCTACACTAATAGAAATAGCGACGTATAGTGCCAAGTAAGACGGTGGTGTTTTTAATATCGCCAAGTGTGAAGGCAAAAAGCTGTTATAACGGTTTTTGTCTAATCGATGTTTCATTTTACGTCCATGTCTGATTTCAGAGACTGTTGTAGAGTCCACAAATGTTTATAAAAATTACCTTGTTCAATAAGTTGCTGATGGCTACCTTGCTCGATAATTTCACCATTTTGCATCACAATGATCCGCTGGTGATGGCGAATAGTTGATAGGCGGTGAGCAATTGTGATGATGGTCCTTCCTTTTGCAATAATATGCATATTTTCTTGAATAACGGCTTGGGATTCGTCATCTAAAGCGCTAGTTGCCTCATCAAAAATAATCACTTTAGGGTTGGAAAGCAGTGTTCTAGCAATAGCAATACGTTGGCGTTGGCCGCCAGAAAGTGATGTTCCCCCCTCGGCAAGAACGGTGTCGTAACCTTTTGGTAATTTCAAAATAAAATCGTGTGCTCCCGCCATTTTGGCGGCATGAACGACTTCGTCCATGGAGGCATCCGGTGAGGTTTGAGCGATATTGTGAAAAACAGATTGGCTGAATAAGAAATTTTCCTGTAAAACAATACCAATTTGTTGTCTAAGGGAGTGCAAGTTAATCGCAGACATGGGGGTTCCATCCACAAAAATAGCACCACTTTCAGGGGTATAAAGCCGTAGTAATAATTTAGCGAGGGTGCTCTTACCTGACCCTGATGTCCCAACAATACCAATAGTTTCTCCCGCTTTAATATTTAAATTAAAGTTTTTTAGAACAAATGGCATGTTAGGTTGGTAGCGGAACGAGATATTTTTTAGATTTAAATGCCCTTGAAGAGATAACTTATTTTCTTGCTGTGATTGTTCGGTAGGTAAGTTAATAATTTGGGAGAGTTTTTCGATAGCGACACTGGTTCGAATGTAGTCCCCCCATAGTTTAGTTAGTTTGATGAGGGGCTGGTTAGCGTGGCTAACCATCATGTAAAAGGCAATAAGCTGGCCAATCGTCATCTGCAACGCTAAAACTTCAGAAGCACCAACCCACAAAACAATAGCACTGGTGATTTTTTCAATAGCCATCACTAGATGTTCAGAGCGGGAGCTTATTTGCCCTGATACAAAGTTAGTTTGGCTCATATCAGCGGTTTGGCCGTCCCAGCGACGAGTGAAATTTGGTTCGACGGATAAGCTTTTGGCTGTTTCGATCCCATTGATACTTTCGGTCAAAAAAGAGGTATTGATGGCAATATTGGTGAACTGTTGTTGTGCAGCAGATTCAATTTTAGGCGTTAACCACCAAGCTAATAAAAGATAAAAAGGAATAGAACACAAAAATATTATTGTGAGTGTTGTGGAGATCAAATTCATCACAAAAATAAATACAAATAAAAATAGCACATCGACACATAGAGTAAAAAAGCTGCTGGTTAAAAATTCACGAATAGTTTCGAGCTCTTTTACTCGGGTGACAATTGCGCCTATTTGCCTGCTTTTAAAAAAGGGAATAGGCAGTCTCAGTAAATGATTTACCAGCTTCAAGCCCAGTGTCATATCAATGCGGTTAACAGTGTGATGATAAATATACTCACGTAACCCTTTCAAAGTCACTTCTATTAACGCCGCAATAATTAACCCAAAAATTAAAACGTCCAATGTGACTAAGCTATTATGAACGAGTACTTTATCCATAATAACTTGCATAACAATAGGGGAAACTAATGCGAGTATTTGTAATATAAATGAAAAGAATAAAACCCACAAAATAATGGGTTTGTATTTCATAAATTCAACTTGGAACCAGGTAATGTCAAATTGACCCTGCTTAAGGTTTACTTCTAACCAATGACCATTCCATTGTTGATTCAGCTCATCAATACTCCATATCTCTGGGGGCGTATTCCCAAATTGCTGAATGAGTACTTGTTCTTGATTGCAGTTAGCTAATAGAATGGCTTCTCCTTTGGTATTATATAAAATAGCAGGGCATACGATTTTAGTTACATTTTTATTCTTCTGATATTTATTCCTACAGAGAATGGCATGTTTCGATTTAATAATGTTAAGTTTTTCATTATAACCAATAGATTGATTGAGTGTTTGTTCTAGTTCTTTAGGATTTACTTGCCCTGATAACTTAGCAATAACACTAATGAAGTATAATGTTGATTTTGATTTGAGACTATCCATTTTCTATATTAATAAATTCCTTAAGTTATTTGAATTTTTAATTCCAAATTTGCATTGATAAAATATGCACTAGATAGTAATAAGGTGGAGTAGAATTTGGATAATACAGGGTTTGTAATTCACTGTGTATTGAAGTTAGTCTTATTATGTAATTAATAAAGTAATTATATTTAACTACAAATATATTTAAAGATATTGAAAAGCTATATATCTTTTCAATATCTATATTTAAATGTGTTCAATTATTCAGGGATAGATAAAAAACGATGAATAGCTCTTAAAACATGGTCTGGTTTTTCTGCATGAACCCAGTGCCCTGTATCAGCAACAACCCACGCTTTGGCTTGCGGAAATTGTTGTGCGATTTGTTCTTTATATTCAGCTTGTACATAAGGGGAATTTCCTCCTGGGATTAACAGCACGGGTTTATTCCAGGCGGGTACTATTTCCCAACCAATAATACTTTCATAATTAGCTTTTAGGGCAGGTAAATTAAATTTCCACTCACCCTGTTTAAAGGATTTAAGCAGAAATTGGATAACACCATCCTCATTAATGTAATCACGCATAATCACAGTAGCTTCTTGGCGAGTTTTTGCATTTTTTGCTGTAACGGCATCAAGCGCCGCGAATATTTTATCATGACGACGGACTTGGTAAGCGACAGGCGCCATATCAATAGCAACGATACTATTAATAAAACTAGGGGCTATTGCTGTTGCCGCCATGGCGATTTTGCCACCCATAGAGTGACCAATTAAAATAGCATTTTCGTAACCTAAAGACTTTATTAGAGTAATAACATCTTGGGCCATTTGTTGGTAACTCATTTGCTCATCACGAAATGAGTCACCATGATTACGAACATCAATTTGAATCGTATCGAAATATTGTTGTAGATTACGTCCTAAAACACCTAAGTTATTGAGGTCACCAAATAACCCATGTATGAGTACAATAGGACTATTTGAGATTGGATTTTCAGGTTTATGGATAGTATGGTTAAGTAACACAGTCATATTTGTTTGATCAATTCGTCAGCGGTACATGTGGTCTTATCATGTCACGGCTATGAATAAAATCCAAATGGTCAAATAAGCTGCGATTTTGGCTGAGGTAAGTCAATGAGTCGATAATCAAAATATCCTTAGCCAATGAATTTTAGAAAATTGAAGTTGATCACTGAGGCAAAATACTGGAAGTCATGGCATGATAACCCACTGAATTATCTTTGAACTTAGAATAATGTTTACTTTAAGTTATTGAAATTTTAATTGTTTTGTTTTTTTTAAATCTGTCTTATAATCACACCGCAAATTTTAGTTAAAAAAGTACTGGGAAAAAATGAAAACGATAGAAGTTGATGAAGAGCTTTACCGCTATATTGCGAGCCATACACAGCATATCGGTGAAAGTGCATCGGATATTTTGCGCCGTATGTTAAATTTCAAATCCGGGCAGCCAGTACAAGCAAAAGAAATTAGTCAGGAACATGCTGTTATTAAGGCTGAACCTGCGATGAGTACACCTGCTGTTGCATTAAACCCTGTTAGAGTCATTAGAGAGCTTCTGTTATCTGACGCTTATGCAGAAAAAAGTAAAGCGATTGACCGCTTTATGTTGATTTTATCTACTTTATATAGTTTAGATGCGAATCGTTTTGCGAGTGCAACAGAGTTAATGCATGGCCGAACTCGTATTTATTTTGCTGGTGATGAACAAACATTACTTGCAGCTGGTAAGCAATCTAAGCCGCGTCATATACCAGGAACACCCTATTGGGTGATCACGAATACGAATACGAATCGTAAACGTAGCATGGTTGATGCGATCATGCAGGAAATGCAATTTCCAACCAATGTGATTGAAAAAGTTTGTAATACTATTTAAAAACTGAAAGGCCACTGATGTTGATAACAAAGCATCAGTGCTTTGGGAGAAAACAAGTGACAATACATGAACGTGCAGGGCAGCTTCCGTTTCAAAGTGACTTGATCAATGTCGCTCAATTAACCGCTCAATATTATACGCAGCAACCACAACCCGATAATACATCTCAAGCTGTTAAGTTTGGCACATCAGGGCATCGTGGTAGTTCGTTGCGTAAAAATTTTAATGAAAACCACATATTAGCCATTGCACAAGCAATTGCCGATTTACGCAAAAAGCAAGGTGTAACAGGTCCTTGTTTTGTAGGGAAAGATACCCATGCGTTATCAGAAGCAGCGTTTATTACAGTGGTTGAAGTGTTAGCGGCAAATCAAGTTCATGTAATTGTTCAGGAAAATAATGGTTTTACGCCAACTCCAGCTATCTCTCACGCTATTTTAAGTTATAACCAATCACACCAAGATGTTGCGGATGGCATTGTAATTACGCCTTCACATAACCCACCTGAAGATGGCGGTATTAAATACAACCCTGCGAATGGCGGGCCGGCTGATACCGATTTAACTTCTGTTATTGAAAAAAATGCAAACCAATTGCTAGTCAATAACCTGGAAGGGGTTAAAAGAGTCAATTTTGATACAGCGATGGCGAGTGAATACGTTATTCAGCAAGATTTGGTTATGCCTTATGTCTCTGCATTAGGCGAAGTTGTTGATATGCAAGCGATTGCTAAGTCTGGTTTGAAAATTGGTGTTGACCCACTAGGCGGTTCCGGTATTGAATACTGGAAAAAAATTGCTGAATATTATCAATTAGATATTGAAATCGTAAATGACCAATTAGACCAAACGTTCCGTTTTATGCCTTTGGATCATGATGGTGTTATCCGTATGGATTGCTCATCAAGTTGGGCAATGGCGGGTTTGCTTGGGATGAAAGAAAAATTTGATTTAGCTTTCGCTAATGACCCTGACTATGACCGTCATGGCATTGTTACCCCCGATGGTTTAATGAACCCAAATCACTATCTTGCTGTGGCAATCGACTACCTATTCCAACACCGCCCTCAGTGGGGAAAAAATGTTGCGGTAGGGAAAACACTTGTCTCAAGTGCGATGATTGACCGTGTTGTTAATGATATCGGTCGTGAATTAGTTGAAGTGCCTGTAGGGTTCAAATGGTTCGTTGATGGGTTATTCAGTGGACAACTAGGTTTTGGCGGTGAGGAAAGTGCAGGGGCATCATTCTTAAAATTCGATGGCACACCTTGGTCAACAGACAAAGACGGTATCATTCTTTGCTTACTAGCCGCGGAAATTACGGCGGTTACCGGTGAAAACCCGCAGCAGCGTTATAATAACCTCGCCAAAAAATTTGGGGCACCGATTTACAATCGTATTCAAGCGAAAGCTACTCACGAAGAAAAAGCGAAGCTAAGTAAATTATCACCGGAAATGGTTGCAGCAGATACATTGGCAGGAGATAAAATTACACAGCGTTTAACCGCAGCCCCCGGTAATAATGCGCCAATTGGTGGTTTAAAAATCATGACTGATTATGGCTGGTTTGCAGCAAGGCCATCAGGTACGGAAGAAGCGTATAAAATTTATTGTGAAAGCTTCCGTGGAGAAGATCATTTACGCCAAATAGAAAAAGAAGCGATTGAGATCGTAAGCAAAGTTATTCGCTAATTTTTAATCTTCAATAAAAGACATTTCAATGAATATCCCGAAACACAGCGCAATGATGTAATTCGGGATATTATCGCTTATTTATTGTTAATTTCTCCATAAAATGGTGCTTGTCGAGAGTGTGACAAGATTAACAAAATTCTTTTCCCCATTATCAAAAAATAACCCCCCTTTCATTTTTGGGATTGCTGACAATAACCGTTGCAGCTAAAGGCTTGGAGTGGTACAACTTTAATTATCTGAGTGAATTTTATTAACCATAATTGAAGATGGATAGGGTGAGGTCAATGAGTCAGGTTTATAATTTCAGTGCAGGTCCAGCTATGCTACCTGTTGAAGTCATGCGTCGTGCTGAACAAGAGTTTTGTAATTGGAAGGGTTTAGGCGTTTCTGTCATGGAAGTTAGCCATCGCGGAAAAGACTTTATCGAAGTGGCAACAGAAGCAGAGCAAAATTTACGTGATTTATTAAACATCCCTGATAACTATAAAGTTTTATTTTGTCACGGTGGAGCTCGAGCCCATTTTGCGACGTTACCAATGAATTTACTAGGTGATAAAACGACCGCAGACTACATTGTAAGCGGCTATTGGTCAGAGTCAGCAGCAAAAGAAGCTGAAAAATACTGTACACCTAATGTAATTCAAATTACTGAAGAAAAAGATGGCATTGTTAGTTTAAAACCTATGAAAGAGTGGCCATTAAGTGATGATGCCGCTTATGTTCACTATTGCCCAAATGAAACCATTGGTGGCTTAGCTATTCATGAGGAACCTGATTTCCCTGAAGATAAAATTATTGTTGCTGACTATTCCTCTTCTATCTTATCTAAACCGATTGATGTAAGCCGTTATGGTGTAATTTATGCGGGAGCTCAAAAAAATATTGGGCCAGCTGGATTAACTATCGTTATTATTCGAGAAGACCTGCTCGGTAAAGCTTCGCCTCAGACTCCATCTGTATTTGATTACACGGTATTAGCAAAACACGATTCAATGTTTAATACTCCACCGACCTTTGCTTGGTATCTCGCGGGGATGGTCTTCAAATGGTTAAAAGAGCAAGGTGGTTTGCAAGAAATGGCTAAGCGTAATTATGAAAAATCACAATTACTCTACAATGCAATTGATGATAGCCAGTTCTATATTAACCGTGTTGCGGTTGAAAACCGTTCTTGGATGAACGTACCGTTCCAAATGCAAAACCCGGCACTTGATGCGAAATTTATTGAAGAAGCCAAAGAGCAAGGCTTACTTTCTCTAAAAGGCCATAAAGTGGCTGGTGGTATGCGTGCGTCAATCTATAATGCGATGCCATTAGCTGGTGTACAGGCTTTGGTTGATTTTATGGCTGATTTCGAACGCCATAACGCTCAATAATGAGATTTGCCGACTGAAATAGGATGTTCAGTCGGTTATCTGTGCTCTTCTTATTTGACTTAAAAGAAAATAGAGCCAGATTTTATTTACTTGCAAAACTTCACTGGAGAAACTGCTTTTTATGCAATCCCTGACATTACAACCTATTTATTCAATCAACGGCACAATTAATTTGCCAGGGTCAAAAAGTGTCTCAAACCGCGCACTATTATTAGCAGCGATGGCTAAAGGAACGACCACACTCACTAACTTATTGGACAGTGATGATATTCGCCATATGCTGAATGCATTAAGCCAGCTAGGTGTTAACTACCAATTGTCTGAAGATAAAACACGTTGTCGTGTAGAAGGTTTAGGTGGAAATTTATCTCATCCAGATGAAACAGAAATCTTTTTAGGCAATGCGGGAACTGCAATGCGCCCACTGACTGCAGCACTATCACTAAGCCGTAATAATATTATTTTAACGGGTGAGCCTCGCATGAAAGAGCGCCCAATTGGGCATTTGGTTGATGCGCTGAGGGAAGGCGGTGCAGAGATTGAATATTTGGAACAAGAGAATTACCCACCATTACGTTTAAAAGGTGGTTTTATCGGTGGCCAAATTTCAGTTGATGGGTCTGTTTCCAGCCAGTTTTTAACTGCGCTGTTAATGGCGGCACCGCGTGCAGAGCAAGACACAACAATTACAATTATTGGCGAGTTAGTCTCCAAACCTTACATTGATATCACATTAGCATTAATGAAAACGTTCGGTGTTAATGTCGAAAATCATCAATATGAATATTTCGTTATCAAAGGGCAGCAACAATACCAATCACCAGGCGAATATTTAGTGGAAGGTGATGCTTCATCAGCGTCTTATTTCCTCGCTGCGGCCGCCATTAAGGGGGGCGTAGTGCGTGTAACAGGAATTGGGCGCAATAGTTTGCAAGGGGACACTAAATTTGCCAACGTATTAGAAAAAATGGGCGCGACTATTCGTTGGGGTGATGACTACGTTGAATGTGAACGCAGAACATTGACAGGTATTGATATGGACATGAACGCGATCCCTGATGCGGCAATGACCATTGGAACGGTTGCCCTGTTTGCTGAAGGCGAAACGGTTATTCGTAATATCTATAACTGGCGGGTAAAAGAGACCGACCGGTTATATGCGATGGCGACAGAGTTACGAAAAGTTGGCGCTGAAGTGGAAGAAGGGCATGATTATATTCGTGTTGTTCCACCGAAAAAATTACAACATGCTGAAATTGAAACCTATAACGACCATCGTATTGCAATGTGTTTTTCGTTAGTTGCATTATCAGATACACCAGTAACAATTTTGGATCCGGGCTGCACTGCAAAAACTTTTCCTGATTACTTCGAACAGTTGGCACGTCTAAGTCATTAATCTATTGATTGGGTTGATATTATTTTCTTTGATATCAACCTGATTTTTACGATTCAAATATCAACTTTTTCTTATTTTTTAGCAATCATCAGAACCTGCTTATTTCACAAATCTACTGAATTGGTATAATACCTTCACAGATTTTAATTGCGGGTAGCTAGGCTATTTGCAGAAAAGGAGATTTTTTATGGTGGCGATAGCCCCTGTAATCACCGTTGATGGACCAAGCGGAGCAGGTAAAGGTACGCTTTGCCAAGCATTAGCAAACGAGTTTGGGTGGCAACTTTTAGACTCTGGCGCGATTTATCGTGTATTAGCGTTAGCTGCGTTACATCACCATGTTGATATCCAATCCGAAGATGCGTTAGTTCCTTTGGCTGCAAATTTAGATGTGAAATTTGTTCCTGAAGATAATGTACTGAAAGTCATTCTGGAAGGGGAAGATGTTTCGAATCAAATTAGAACCGAAACAGTAGGAAACACTGCATCCCAAACAGCCACTTTTCCTCGCGTACGTGAAGCTTTACTCCGACGCCAACGTGCATTTAGAACCCATCCTGGGCTAATTGCTGATGGCCGTGATATGGGAACGGTGGTTTTTCCCGATGCACCGGTAAAAATTTTTCTTGATGCCTCCGCGGAAGAACGGGCTCATCGGCGGATGAAGCAGTTGCAAGAAAAAGGTTTTGATGTTAATTTTGAACGTCTTTTAAGCGAAATTGAAGAGCGGGATTTTCGTGATCGTAATCGCTCTGTTGCACCTCTTATTGCCGCGAAAGACGCATTAGTGCTGGATTCCACAAGTATGTCTATTGAGGAAGTTATTGAAAAAGCACACACCTATGCAAAAAAAATTCTACAATTATCGTGATAATAGGCTTTATTTTAGCTTATAATTAGATAATATACGCAGTTACCGCTATGTGATTATATTATTAGCGTAGCATCAACCTTGCGACATGGAATGTTGTGGGGTATGTGAAACAACCCCATTTGGCGGGAAGCTAAGTGGACGTTAATTTAAAACTCTTGAAGATCATTAATATGACTGAATCTTTTGCTCAACTCTTTGAAGAATCCCTGCAGAATATTGAAACTCGTCCTGGTTCTATCGTCCGTGGTACTGTTGTTGCCATCGATAAAGACGTAGTCCTTGTTGACGCAGGTCTTAAATCAGAATCTGCTATCCCAGTAGAACAGTTCAAAAATGCTCAGGGTGAGCTAGAAATCCAAGTTGGCGATGAAATCGATGTAGCTCTGGATGCAGTAGAAGATGGTTTCGGTGAAACTATCCTGTCTCGTGAGAAAGCTAAACGTCATGAAGCATGGCTGATGCTGGAAAAAGCTTACGAAGAAGCTGAAACTGTAACTGGTGTTATCAACGGTAAAGTTAAAGGTGGTTTCACTGTTGAGCTGAACGGTATTCGTGCGTTCTTACCAGGTTCACTGGTTGATGTACGTCCAGTTCGTGATACTACTCACTTGGAAGGCAAAGAGCTTGAGTTCAAAGTAATCAAGCTGGATCAGAAACGCAACAACGTTGTTGTTTCTCGTCGTGCTGTAATTGAATCTGAAAGCAGCGCTGAGCGCGATCAACTGCTGGAAAATCTGCAAGAAGGCATGGAAGTTAAAGGTATCGTTAAGAACCTTACTGACTACGGTGCATTCGTTGATCTGGGCGGTGTTGACGGCCTGCTGCATATCACTGACATGGCTTGGAAACGTGTTAAACACCCAAGCGAAATCGTCAACGTTGGTGATGAAATCAATGTTAAAGTTCTGAAATTCGACCGTGAGCGCACTCGTGTTTCTCTGGGTCTGAAACAACTGGGCGAAGATCCTTGGGTCGCAATCGCTAAACGTTACCCAGAAGGTACTAAACTGACTGGTCGCGTTACTAACCTGACTGACTATGGTTGCTTCGTAGAAATCGAAGAAGGCGTTGAAGGTCTGGTTCACGTTTCAGAAATGGATTGGACTAACAAAAACATCCACCCATCTAAAGTTGTTAACGTTGGTGATGTTGTTGAAGTTATGGTTCTGGATATCGATGAAGAACGTCGTCGTATCTCACTGGGCCTGAAACAGTGCAAATCTAACCCATGGCAGCAATTCGCAGAAACTCACAACAAAGGCGACCGCGTTGAAGGTAAAATCAAGTCTATCACTGACTTCGGTATCTTCATCGGTCTGGACGGCGGCATCGATGGCCTGGTTCACCTGTCTGACATTTCCTGGAACGTTGCAGGCGAAGAAGCAGTTCGTGAATACAAAAAAGGTGATGAAATCGCAGCTGTTGTTCTGCAAGTCGACGCAGAGCGTGAACGTATTTCTTTAGGTGTTAAACAGTTAGCTGAAGATCCATTCAATAACTATTTAGCAGCAACTAAGAAAGGCGCAATCGTAACTGGTAAAGTAATCGCAGTTGATGCTAAAGGTGCAACTGTTGAGCTGACACTGGGCGTTGAAGGTTACCTGCGTGCATCAGAAGCTTCACGTGACCGTGTTGAAGATGCAACACTGGTTCTGAACGTTGGTGATGATGTTGAAGCTAAATACACTGGTGTTGATCGTAAAAACCGTGTAATCAACCTGTCTGTTCGCGCTAAAGACGAAGCTGATGAGAAAGACGCTGTCGCAGCTGTGAACAAACAAGAAGATACAGCATTCGGCAACAATGCTATGGCTGAAGCTTTCAAAGCAGCTAAAGGCGAATAATTAAGTGGGGGCAACAGTAGCGTTGCCCCTTTGTAACGGTAGTTTAGGGAGGTACTATGACCAAGTCTGAATTAATTGAAAGACTGGCTAGCCAGCAGTCTCATCTTTCAGCAAAAACCGTTGAGGAAGCTGTAAAGGAAATTCTTGAGCATATGGCGGATACGTTAGCTAACGGTGAGCGTATTGAAGTCCGTGGTTTCGGCAGTTTTTCTCTTCACTACCGTGCTCCACGCGTTGGCCGTAACCCAAAAACTGGTGATAAAGTGGAACTAGAAGGTAAATATGTTCCTCACTTTAAACCAGGTAAAGAATTACGTGATCGTGTAAATATTTACGGCCAATAATCAGGCTGTAAATCTTAATTATTACATCAAAACAGTGCTTGTATTTTATACGGCACTGTTTTTTATTTCTGACCAACACCAACACCAACACCAACACCAACACCAACACCAACACCAACACCAACACCAACACCAACACCAACACCAACACCAACACCAACACCAACACCAACACCAACACC